>NZ_JBALQK010000089.1:0-4333 GCF_036965845.1 Bacillus sp. JJ1127
CATATTACATACTCCTTTTAATCAATACAAAAACACATTACACTTATTAACTCTTTAAATTATCATTAAGGAATTGCTTTCAGGACAATATGACACTCTTCTACATTATACCATTACTTTAAGGAAGAATTTCTCTTCTCTAAAATCCTTTTCCTCCCTTACTCATCCCGTTCGATTTTTTCATAGTTTCTCATTATACTAATATAAAAAATCCCGTTTTAAGATACCTTTTCTACATACCTTAAAACGGGATTTTAAAAATGCTTCCTCATAAAATGAAACTTTAATCAGTGAAGTTTTTTCATCCCCACTGACTATTAGCCTTCACCAATCGGGCTTATACGGACAGTTTATCCCTCTCGCTTTTCTCTGAAATTTGAGGTGAGGATGTTACTGTTAGTTCATGCCGGATTAAGTTTAATCTTCGTCCTTAACATCCATATCTTCTGGAATTGGTTCATTTAATATTTCTTCTACTAATTGTTTATATTTTTCCATCTGCTCTAGATGTGTATTGAACTGTTCTTTATTCAACAAATATTGTTCACCATCATACACAGCACGGATGCGTTTTTGCTGAACTAATTCTTCAACATACGACTTCGGAAGATTTAAATATTCAGCAGCCTCTTCTATCGTTATATACAATGCTTTCATCCCTTTATTATTTTTTCATATACATCATTCATCTTACTTTATTATAGGCTACTTTTGTAAACAAAATAAAAAGATTTTGTAAATACAAATCAAAAAGCAGGTGGATGCATTCCAAATATTGTATAATAATATAGTAAGTGTTTTTTAAATACAGATGGTATTTCCCCATCTACACAAAGGAGAGTTAACACATGGCGACTCGTCACATCATTACAATGCTAGAAAAATCATTACGAGCTGAAACAGAACAAACAGCTTCTCATCTAACTAAAGCTTTACCAGAAAGAATTCTTGAGCAAACAAAAGTTGCCAATGAAGACGGAAACTATCACACAATTGGAGAATGGTATAAAAATCATTTCTTATTCCAACAAGATGATTTCCTTTGGGCTAAATATGCCTACTATGATGCATACTGCATAGCATTACAAAATCAAGGCCACCTTACAAAACGCGTGCGTCACATACTAGAATCTTTGGCTAGAAAGCATGGGAAACAATATATTGCTTCCATACAAAATATACAATTTCCTGATCAGCGTGCAAAAGGGACCGCATAATTTGCCAAACGCCAGGATAACCGTAACACAAACTACTTGGTCTCTAGAAAGATTCACAAATAAAATGTTCACGTCTTCGTATCCTCTTTTTTCAAAAATATAGCAACAAGACGTGAACTTATGAAACTGGTGTTATAAAAAATGATAAAAAACACGGTAAAAAGGAAAACACCCAGCTTACTTCCTTTTTTATAAAGGCTGAAAGATAACTGGGTGTTTAATATATTACTAGAGAAATTCCTTATTTCATCATTTATATTTCTTGTAACTTATTAACTATTCATTTCTCAACATATCAACGCGTTGAATAAAACCATCAGAAAAGCTGAAATAAAGAGAATAGCTTCCTCGATTATATACAAAGGCCACACTATCCATACCTTCTTCAATTCCATCTGGTTCACCAAACCACTCTTTTAATTCCTCAATAGGAATGTCCATTTTTACCCATACATATCTAACTTTCGAAGGATACATATCAAGATTATAATCTCCATATCCTGCTGTATTAGGTGCATCACATTCTGTGCATACTGCTTCCTTCCATACATCAGGCGCCCCAAATTCTTGTTTCACCTCAGATATATCTTTTCCCAGTACATCTAAGTCAAAGGGACCAAACTTCCCATCCTTTAAAGCTGTTGCTAACACTTGTTTCAGTTCTTGTTTTGTGTTGATTTTGAAATTATAAGATGTGTTCTTTGCTATTGTATTATAGAAAAATTGTGCATACTGCTCACGCTTCACAAGCATGTTGCCATTAAAATTACCTGCCTCGTCACCTTGTGCTATACGGTTACTACGCAGCGCATTTACAGATTCATACGCCCAATGACCTTGTGGTACATCTTTAAAGTTCCCTTGTCCTTTTGATTCTAAATGAAATGCTCTTTGTAATACTACTGCCATCTCATACCGAGTTAATACATCATCTGGACGAAATGCCCCTGTTCCATCACCTGTCATAATTCCAGCTTGCGCAATGGCTTGGATATCCTCTTCAAACATATGATTTGTAGTATCACTAAACATACTCCCCTGTTCATCGTCTGCTATTAAACCTAAATGCCGATTGACTAAAGAAGCTACCTGTCCTCTAGTAACATTGTCCCCAAAACCAAATTTCCCATTTCCATATCCCTTAAAAATCCCTGCTGCCGCTAAGTAGTCAATAGCATCTTTTGACCAGTGGTTCTTTGGTACATCTGTAAATACAGTGTCCTCATTGCCACCTACCTTATAGCCATCTGCTTTCGTAGTTGTTTGTGCATTTGCTGTGCCTACCATCATTGTAGTTGCTAGCGCTGCGGTTACTACTAATCCCACAATTTTTTTAACTTTACTTGTTTTGCTCCCCATTTGTGAAAACCTCCCCTGTTTATTTTAAATTTATTAAATAACCTTATTACACATCTAATGTAAATAAACTCCTACATTGTAATTCTAACATGTGAACAATGGTTATTTACCATAAATTTTATAAGTATGTATATAAATTCTAATTTTAGTATTATGTGTGAAATTTAATCATAATATCTAGATAATAAATATTCATTTCTATTTAAAAGAAGACATTGATACATCTATAATAGTAAGCAGAAGATTTTTCTAAAAAATAAAATTCAAGCTACTAATAAATAGCCATCAAAATTGAGAAAACAATTTTGATGGCTATTTATGTAACAGTGTATACTTCTAACTAATACTGATAGGTTTGTTCTAAAGGATTTATTATTGTAACAGAATCATTAAACTACACTCATTTTATTTACACTTTTATACTGTTTCAATGACTTTTGAAAATATCTTTGACAAATTTTTTTCAAAGCGATACTGCTCTAGCCCTGGTAAGTTCTTCTTTGATAAATTTATCCCCCACTCCGGCTTACTCTTCTGCCCTTCTTTTTCATAGTCACGACTAACGAAAGTACCGTTTGGGCTCTCCCATACTTTTGAAGGTATAAGATAAAAATCAGCCTCTTTTCCTTCATTCAGTAAAACTAATGCAACAAATAAATTATCCCTAAGTGAAAAAACATGTTTCTGTAAAAATACGTAACCTAATTCTCTACAAGTTTTAACCTGAATATCGTAATATTTTCCATCTTTTCTTATTATAAAATCAATTGCTTTATCATCAACTTCAGATGTATAAACATCAAATCCATAAAGTGTAAACTCCATTTTTGTAAGATATTCTCCGTAACGCCCTACCTGTAGTTTGTTTAATTCTTTCAAACTATATTTATTCAACACATGATTCCCCCTAAATTTCTATACGCACTAAATACATTTCTTATTTGAATCGCTATACTCTTATTCACCATTATTTCAAATTAATGCATTATTTTCTTATGAACTTAACTTAATTCAGTTTCGACACTAGATTTGAAATAGGTGTCTATATAGTAAGCATAATATTTTAATGCAAAATTATGAGTCAAAGAAGGAATATCCCATTTCATTAATGCTCCTTCAAAAGCTCACTTATCACCAGTTTTCCATTTTCTAATAACTTAATTTTATACTGATTGTTAAAACTTTTAATTTTAGTAGTACCATCTCCGTATGTAATTCCATACTCTTCATAAGCAGTTACTATATATTCTGTTTTGTTAATCGGCTTAATACTGTCTACTTGATATGTTAATAATGTCTCTGAAATATTTTTATCATTTATATACTTAATATATTTTTTGCTTTCTAGGTATGCTTTTCCTTTCGGTTCTAAAAAATCTTTTATATATGAAAAATCATTTTTCCTAATTGCTTTCATTCCGGCATCTGCATATTTCTCCATAAAAGCTCGAATTTCATCTTCTGATACTTCTTCCTTAGCAGACTCACCTATTTTAGAGTTGTTTCCTGAGAAATCTTCTTTCTCCTGTTCTTTTTCAACCGGTGCTATCTGCTCCTCCTGTTTCTTTGGCTCCTTTTTTAGCTCTCCTTGAGACTCGAGATATAAATACATCGGGGCCTTGTCTAAGTCCTCATATAAACCTTTCATAATTGTAGGAGCAAATGGTCTGTCCCCACGAATAAACTGCTGATTCATTATATTATATGTTGTAAGAAGTTTTATTACATACTTGACCAGCTGTTGCTCTGATTCTGTA
>NZ_JBALQK010000089.1:4491-14205 GCF_036965845.1 Bacillus sp. JJ1127
CACCTTTTGCAATTTCATCTGTAGCATTAGAAATGATATATATAATCTTTTGGCTCTCCTTATTAATTTTCGAATCAGTTTCCTGATAAAAATAGTGTTTATACGCGACATAACCTCCCACTGAAATTACTATAACCAACAATATAAATAGACATTTTTTAACCAAAACTTCCTCCTTATTATTTATAACTCCATTTTTCTTCTCTTTAATAAAGAACTAGCCACTACAAAAATAGCGAATCATCTATATAAATTATATATTAGATTATATAGTTTTATAATTTAAATATTTAAATGCCGCACAAGAATTTTGCATACTATGAAAAGGAGTAATCCAACAAATTCAGTTGATTACTCCTTTTTATATTTTATCCATGCTTATCTCTTACATAAAGTGAAGCTTTAAAAGGTAAAGAACCTTACATTTCTAAGCAATTGATAATTAATTTCAATAAAGTTGTACATTTCCCTTGACAAAATAAACAATTTTATATAATAATAAATATTGAATTAGAATTATTATAGTTAATTAGAAACTTTAACTTTATGAGCAAGATAATTTTTGCTACTCATAACTTACATTTAGGAGGAATTTTAATATGTTATTAATCGGCACAGAAGTAAAACCGTTTACAGCTAACGCTTATCATAATGGAGAGTTTATCCAAGTTACTGACGAAAGTTTCAAAGGAAAATGGAGCGTAGTTTGCTTCTATCCAGCAGATTTCACATTCGTATGCCCAACTGAACTTGAAGATTTACAAAACCAATACGGGGCTTTAAAAGAGCTAGGCGTTGAAGTATACTCTGTATCTACAGACACTCACTTCACACATAAAGCATGGCATGATAGCTCAGAAACTATCGGTAAAATCGAATACATTATGATTGGTGACCCTACTCGCACAATCACTAGCAACTTCAACGTATTAGTTGAATCAGAAGGTCTTGCTGCTCGTGGTACATTCATCATCGACCCAGACGGCGTTATCCAATCTATGGAAATCAATGCAGACGGTATCGGCCGTGATGCAAGCATCCTTGTTAACAAAATTAAAGCGGCACAATACGTTCGCAACAATCCAGGCGAAGTTTGCCCGGCTAAATGGAAAGAAGGTTCTGCAACACTTAAACCAAGCCTTGATCTTGTAGGTAAAATCTAAGGAGTGCGATCAAAATGATACTAGATGCAGATATAAAAGCACAATTAGCCCAGTACCTTCAACTGATGGAGAACGATGTGCTACTTAAAGTTAGCGCAGGATCCGATGACGTATCTAAAGACATGTTAGCTCTAGTTGATGAATTAGCTACAATGTCATCCAAAATTAAGGTAGAAAAAACACAATTAGAGAGAACGCCAAGCTTTAGTGTGAATCGCACTGGCGAAGACACTGGAGTAACTTTTGCTGGTATCCCTCTAGGACATGAATTCACTTCATTAGTGTTAGCTTTACTACAAGTTAGTGGAAGAGCTCCGAAAGTTGAACAAAAAGTAATTGATCAAGTAAAAAATATTCAAGGTGAATATCACTTTGAATCTTACATCAGCTTAAGCTGTCATAACTGCCCAGATGTTGTGCAGGCACTTAACGTAATGAGCGTTCTTAATCCTGGTATTACACATACTATGATTGACGGTGCTGCATTCAAAGAAGAAGTAGAAAGCAAAGACATCATGGCAGTACCAACTGTTTACCTAAACGGCGAGTCCTTCGGCAGTGGTCGTATGACACTTGAAGAAATTCTAGCTAAAATGGGTAACGGTCCTGATGCATCAGAGTTCTCTGATAAAGATCCATACGATGTTCTTGTTGTTGGCGGTGGCCCAGCTGGTGCAAGTGCAGCAATTTATGCAGCACGTAAAGGCATCCGCACAGGTATCGTTGCTGAGCGCTTCGGTGGTCAAGTGATGGATACTATGGGCATTGAGAACTTCATCAGCGTAAAACGCACTGAAGGTCCTAAGCTAGTAGCAAGCCTTGAAGAACATGTAAAAGAATACGACATTGATGTAATGAATTTACAACGTGCGAAACGTTTAGAGAAGAAAGAACTTATTGAAGTGGAACTTGAAAACGGCGCTGTTCTAAAAAGTAAGAGCGTAATCGTTTCAACAGGTGCTCGTTGGCGTAATGTTGGCGTACCAGGTGAAGCTGAGTTCAAAAACAAAGGTGTAGCATACTGCCCTCACTGTGACGGTCCACTATTCGCCGGAAAACACGTAGCAGTTATCGGCGGCGGTAACTCTGGTATTGAAGCAGCAATCGACTTAGCAGGTATCGTAAAACACGTAACTGTTCTTGAGTTCATGCCAGAATTAAAAGCTGACGCTGTATTACAAGAACGCCTTTACAGTCTTCCTAACGTAACTGTTCTAAAAAACGTTCAAACGAAAGAAATTACTGGTACTGACACAGTAAACGGTATTTCTTACATCGATCGTGAAACTGAAGCAGTTCATCATATTGAACTTCAAGGTGTATTCGTTCAAATCGGTCTTGTGCCAAACACAGATTGGTTAGGCGACACTGTTGAACGTGTTCGTGGTGAGATCGTAACAGACAAGCACGGTGCTACAAACGTACCGGGAGTGTTTGCTGCAGGTGACTGTACAAATAATCCGTACAAACAAATTATTATTTCTATGGGATCAGGTGCAAATGCAGCTTTAGGTGCATTTGATTATCTAATCCGTAATTAATAAACTGTTTACAATCGAAGAAGCTGTACTACCGCTTAGGTAGCGCAGCTTCTTTCTTTTTTATAAACAAGTACTGCCTCAAATAACAATTTAGTTAGTTAATCCCCATCCATAAACTAAAAACCGCTCATTCCCATTTTTCTCATAGGCTTCCGGCAATCTAACTTCCATCTTCAACTCAAATGCCGTCTGATTCTCTAAAAAGAAAATATAATCCTCCGATGGATAATACAAAATAATTTCAATGTCCCTCTCTACTTCTTCTACCGAAAGCAATATGTTGTTTACCACATTCATAAATACCTGTACAGAAAACGGATTAAAGAAATAAAATCGATTGTCACGTGGATCAATCTCATACTCTTGTGCTAAGCAACATTGAAATTGAATTTTATCTTTACTGTTTCTTGCCTTCTTCGCATAACGTTCACGGTTTTCCATTGCTTCTTTATAAAATGTCTCGTTCATTTCGATTCCAACAGCTGAAGCACCGCACGTATGATGGATATAAAAATTTAGCCGTCCTTTTCCACATCCAAAGTCTACAACTCGATCACTACTTTTAATTTCATATTGATTCAATAATATTTCTAACCCGCTATATGGCGTTGGTTCGTAACGATGATAATGTAAAGATTTATTGAATCCTTTTTGTTCTCCTACTGTTTTTATATTTAATACTGCGTCATAATACTGTTCGTTCATTGATTTTCTCCTATTAAGAAATAATACTTTTTATTATACACCACAGAAAAAAGCCCGATAAAATCAGGCTTTCACTTTAAACTACTATTATTTTAAAACTTCCAATACCGTTTGCTTCAAGATTTGTACTCCATCTAATATACAAGCTCGGTCAAACGTCATGTGAGGATGATGTAATCCTGGTTTTAAATTCGCACCGAGCCCTAGCATAACCGCTTTTAAATGCGGCTTTTTGACCGTATAATAATGAAAATCATCACTTCCCGCTGTGCGAAGTGGTGCAGCGCATCCTTCTACTCCATATGTTTGCAGAATCCCCTTACGGAGGAACTGTTCTGCTTCCTCTGATACTACTGCTCCAGGTACATAATCGACCCAATCATAAGAAATCTTTACACCCATTGACTCGGCTGATTGAATAACTTGTTCTATCTTTTTCTTCAGCTCTTCCAACAATAAATTGTTTTCTGCCCTTACATCTAAAGCAAAATGAGCATTCCCAGGAATGATATTTAAACTTTCACCGCCTGCTTGGCATCTCGTCATTTTAACGGAATAGGAAAGTTGCGGTGAAAGCCATATATTTTTTAATCCCATATTAATCATCGTAACGACATCAATTGCGTTCGTACCTTGATGCGGCCGGGCACCGTGAGCGTCAGTTCCAACTATATGAGCTTCTAAAAAGTCAGCCGCTCCATGTCGGATAGATGGTGCTGCTTGCTTCAATGGCAATTCCTCTATTGGTCGTAAGTGAATACCGAATAGGAAATCAACATCATCCACAACACCTTTCTCCACCATTTTCAGAGCTCCGCTTCCCTTTTCTTCTGCAGGCTGAAAAATAAATCGAACCGTTCCAGTTTCCCAATCCGCATTTTTCAACTGTAAAATGAGCCCCATTACAATCGTCATGTGAGCATCATGACCACATGAATGATTTGCTTTAAACTCTCCATCTACTTCTTGCCACAATGCGTCCATATCACCTCGAATCGCGACAACTGGTTTCCCGCTTCCCATTTCTGCGATTACTCCAGGACAATCATCAAATGTTTTATAGGAAATGCCTTCTGCCTCTAAAAATTTCGTAATATAGGCAGTCGTATTATATTCTTTCCAGCTCACTTCAGGATTCTCGTGTAAATGTTGAAAAATTTCGCTTAACCGATCCTGCAAATCTACTTTTTTCACCGTTGTGCTCTCCCTTCTCACATCGCAACCATTCTCTGAAAACTGTATTGGATGCTAAACAACCTTTTTATTGATAACAATCCTGTTTCCCAAAAACATATTGAATATTCGTTTAAATGTCAAGAAATAAACACTGATAATTCATAATTGTCCTCATATTCCTTTTTGAAATATAATATGAGAAAACGCCGGAAGAGAAAATCACATCAGCTATCTCAAATTCACGAAAGCATTGTAAACAGAAAGGGGTCTTTTCATTGAAAATTACAGCTATTCACCTTTACGCAATTCGTTTACCACTTCGCAATCCATTTATTATCAGCTATGGTACTTATCATGATATGCCTTCTATTATTGTAAAAGTTGAAACAGATGAGGGCATTATTGGTTACGGAGAAGGAGTAGCCGACGAGCATGTTACAGGTGAAACATGGGAAAGTACCTTTCATGTTTTAAAACATACATTAGCTCCAGCCCTAATTGGTGTAAATCCAATGAATATCGAGAAATTACATGACATCATGAATCAAACGATATATGGGGTTCCTACCGCAAAAGCTGCGATTGATATTGCTTGTTTTGATGTAATGGGGAAAAAATTAAATCAACCCGTATATCAATTAATTGGTGGCCTTTATCATGAAGAGTTTCCAATTACTCACGTTTTAAGCATCGCTTCTCCAGAAGATATGGCAGAAGAAGCAGCTTCCATGATAAATAAAGGTTATCAATCCTTTAAAATGAAAGTCGGAACGGATGTCAAAAAAGATGTTGAAAGAATTGAAGCTGTACGTGAACGAGTAGGAAATGCTGTCGCAATTCGCGTTGATGTAAACCAGGGTTGGAAAAACAGCGCCAATACATTAACGGCCCTTCGTTCACTAGGACACTTAAACATCGATTGGATTGAGCAGCCTGTTGTAGCCGACGATATTGATGCAATGGCTTATATTCGATCAAAAACAGATCTTTCGCTTATGATCGACGAAGGATTAAAAGGATCACGTGAAATGCGCCAAATTATTCAAAAGCAAGCAGCTGATAAAGTGAACATAAAATTAATGAAATGCGGCGGCATCTATCCGGCTGTTAAACTGGCCCATCAAGCTGAAATGGCCGGAATTGAATGCCAAGTTGGTTCCATGGTTGAATCATCTGTTGCCTCTTCCGCAGGATTCCATGTTGCTTTCTCTAAAAAAATCATTACGAGCGTTGAGCTGACGGGACCGTTGAAATTCACGAAAGATATCGGGAACCTCTCCTACGATGTACCTTTTATTCGCTTAACAGAAAAGCCTGGACTAGGCGTTGATGTTGATGAAGATGTACTCAATGAGTTAACTGTTTTTCAAGATATTGTCCGTTAAAGGAGGTCATAACATGAACATTCTTTATGAAGGAACGTTAAAACAAAACGAGCAAACATTCACGGTTGCTCCATTATCTTTGCAACACATCGGGCAAATCTTATCCGTACAAGATGACGTCATTGAAGCACTAGAAAACAAAGAAAATTTACAACCTCTTACATTAGAAGAATTTCAAAATATCTTAAACGGAAATGGCTTCATGATTGGTGCATTCGTAGACGAACAACTCATTGCATTTCGTGCGCTCTTAGTTCCGCCTATTGATGAAGACCATTTAGGATTGGATATTGGCTTAACATGTGAAGAATTAGAACGCATCATCTATCAAGAAGTATCAAATGTTCATCCAACTTACCAGGGAAACGGGCTTCAAAAAATATTAGCGAAAGTGATTATGGCGCAGTTAAAACAGTTAGATAACAAATATGATTACGTTTGCTGCACCGTTGCACCGTTTAATATTCCTAGTTTAAAAGACAAGTTTGCTCAAGGGATGGAGATTGCTACGTTGAAAGAAAAATATAGCGATCGCTTACGATATGTGTTTGTGAAAGAGTTGCAGAGTGAGAGAGAAAAGGAATGGATGAATATAGAAAAGCTTCTCATGAGTGATATCGCCGGGCAGAAAAGGTTGCTGGCGGAAGGTTATCGTGGGTATGAGATGGAGTTTTGTGGTGGGGAGTATTGGGTTTGGTTTGGAGAGTAAAATAACAATAGCACATTTTCTAATATTATTTATTATACGAAGAAATAAAAAGGTGAGATACTACTATCTGTAGTGTGTCACCTTTTTTCAATGAAACATCCTTCTTAGAAAATGATAGAGAGAACTTGATAACTTTCTCCTTCTACTTTTAATTGTATACTCGCTCTTTCTATAACTTCGAACAGTTCCTTAAGTAATACTGATAAAATAATTCATCGGACCAACCCATTCGATGTTTTAGTTCAGTTAAATATGCTAATAAAATAAAGGGGCCATCTGAATTGGACTGAAAAGAAACTCCTCTTTCTTGAAGATCATTTGCTAATGGGATGATTACTTCCATATTTCCACTACGATAAACTTCGTCACCAGCAATAGAAACTTCCTTCGCAAATTTTAATAGACCTCTTTCATGCAATTTCGTTTTTTGTGACTCATAAATACCATACGCACAGTTGAATAATACATCGATGTCCTTCAGCATAAGTGTTTCTTTTCCAATAAATAAATTTTGTGTTTCTTTTTCGAACACCCGAATAATTGGAATGTCCCGCTTTTTCTCTTTCAAAGCATGCAGAATACTCATGTAATACCATGATTGGTCACGTTTTCCACGATTAAAACGCGACCATAATTGATCTTCTTCTCTTTCTACGTCCTCTTGAATGGACCGTAAGTTATGTAATTTATCTGCGACGATTAAGGTAATCTCTTCATTCGAACGGTGCGGAAGAGATTGAATTGTATGATTTTTCCGTTCTTCCCATGACAACGATTTATCTGGTTCTGAAGCCGCCTGAACCAGCTTCAACACTTCTTCGCCGAAATGCTCGCACAACTCAGCCTCGGTTGTATTCGTATCTTCTAAAGTATCGTGTAATAACCCTGCAGCAATCACTTCATCACGCTGCTTTGCTTTCTGTAAAATGAGTGCTACTCCAAATGGATGTATAATGTACGGAATGTTAGTACCTTTGCGCATTTGGCCTTCGTGCTTAATAGCAGCAAACTGCATCGCTTTCTCAATTAATCTGCTCATGTACCTCATCTCCTTTATTTATATTCATAACATAAACACCGCTCAAAATAAAATCTTCCGAGCGGTGTTTACTTCTCTAATCACTAAAATCAAAAGTGCCCCTTCGTAAAGGGGCACTCTTAATTTATTTATTAACCTCTAACAAATCCACCTGCCCCAGCCTTTTTCTTATTGTCCTTTTGCTCAACCTTATAACGATCTCCACCTACAAATAAGGAAACAAGAAGCCCGATGATACCAGCTATTATTGCCAATATAAAGCCCCGGTGCAACGCTGTTTCTAATGCCCCTCTCAGGAATTCTACTAGCTGAGGAGGAAACTGTGTATGATTTTGCATCAAGATTTCTGGTTTTGCCAATTTTTCAATCTGATCAGCCGGCATTCTAGAGGATGCTGCAAAATCCACCATCTTTTCTTTTAAATCATTGTTTACAATAGTTGCTGTAATGGCCGCTCCCATCACACCACCAATACTTCTCCAAAATCCCACAACCGATGAAGCAATCCCCATATATTTCATATCGACGGATTGAGCGACGGCATTTTGCGCGACACTCATAAGTGGACCAAGAACAATCAGCCCCATTGTGATCATGACGAGTGTCACTGTCAATTTTGATGTATCATGTGTGATGGTACTAAGCATATAAGCTTCAAATATTCCAAACGCCATGGAAATTACCATAATGGTACGGAAAGGAACTTTCGTACAAAGGAAACCACCTAAAATCGCACCAATCATAATTGGAAACATCATTGGTGTTAACACACTATTTGAATTTTCATTCCCAATAATAGCTACTGAAAGAATGGGAAGATACGTAATCGCAGAGAACATAATCGCTCCCTGACAAAATACAATAATACTTGTGCCAAGCACCATTTTATTTTTAAAAATGGAAAGAGGTAAAATCGGTTCACTGGCCTTTCTTTCCACTAATATAAACAACACAATCGATATCACCGCTGCACTGAACATCCCAATGATTTGAACAGAGTCCCAGGCATAATCCTTCCCGCCCCATTCTAAACCGAGAAGAAGTAAAACAGTTGAAGCAATTAATAAAATCGTTCCAAGATAATCAACTTTTGGTTTATGTTCTGACTTAGATTCTTTTAAAGAAAACAATAAAGTAATAATCGATAAAATGCCAAAAGGTACATTTACATAAAAGCACCATCTCCACCCTAACCAAGAGGCTTCAGAAATCCAAGTGCCGATTTGCGGTCCAAGAACTGAGGATATACCAAATATCCCAGCAAACACACCAGACATTTTCGCAGCTTGCTTAGGATCTGTAGAAATTGAATAAATGATTGTGAATGAAATCGGAAAAATAGCTCCTGAACCTATCCCCTGAATAACACGATACGCAATCAACTGGTCTATATTTTGAGCAGTTCCGCATAATGCTGATCCCACTAAAAATAAACTAATCCCAATTAAATAAAATAACTTCCTTCCAAATAAATCGCTCATTTTCCCAAATACAAGCATCGTACTTGTTGCGGCAAGCATATAAGCCGTAAAAACCCAGCTCATTTTATCAAATCCACCAATGTCCTTAATGACTTGACTAATACTCGCAGAAACAATGGTGTTATCCAGAGATGACATAAAAAGCCCTAATGCCATAGCTACAATCACAAAAGGCATTCTTTTGTTCTTCTCCATCGCGCTCTCTCCCCGTTTTTTCAATCGTATCCACTCAAATAGAATAACATTTTTCCATTAAATAACAATAAAATTCAGAAGTGATTTTTTGACAAAAATCTACTTCGTTTGTAAACGCATCTACTGACTATAATTATGCTTTGAAATTTAGACTATGTGGATTAATTGTTGCTAAAGTTATTTTAAATGTATGGATTCTATATTTCTGTAGATATAAAGAGAAGCCTACTTCCGAGAAGGAAATGGGCTTCTTCTTATTAAAGTATTAGTATTGCTACGCATTCCACATGACTGGTGTGCTGAACGTAGATAAAATATAA
>NZ_JBALQK010000090.1:0-25167 GCF_036965845.1 Bacillus sp. JJ1127
GGTTCTTCTTTCTATTTTATTTTTCGTCATAGTAGATTCTCCTCAAATATATTAGTTGTAGTCTACTTGACCTTAATTTTTTTGTCTAGTTCAGTGTAGCCTATACACTATTTTCTTATGATAAGCAAGAAACATAAAAAAAGACTCCTTTTTGTAGGGGCCTTTTTTCTATGTATGCCAATGCTCCAAAATAGTCTAAAGAGTTACTGCTCGAAAGCGTACCCACATTAAAAAAAGAGATGCATTGGCATTATTATATTTCATATTGTATTTTATCGTCTAATAGTTTTCTAGATAGTTGATTATTCTTATTTTCAAGGTCCTCGATGCTTTACATCTGCGGATACGCCTCCCGCTATGGGCTATGTCCTCCTCCAAAACCAGTTAACCCCTTCTATAATTCCTCTGTTTCATACTCTTTCGCGTATAGTATGTAGTCTTTTATTTTTAACTAATTTATTCTGAAAAGACTACGGAAATAGTCTAATACTTTATTCTATAGTCTAAAACATTTTTTTTAATAAAACAATAAAAGAAATTAATAATCTATAAAACAAAAAAGTGAGATAAAATATTTGTTTTGGGGGTACTTCAAAATCTTAGCTTGATGGGCATGTATGGTGACCCCTAATAGCGCATTTCACCGTGCTTATTTTTGTCCATATCCCACTCTACCTTACCCTCAAAGTGAAATTGTACCATTAAAAATGAAAAGTAAACAAAAAAAAGACCAATGCACCCATTGGTCTTCCCTTACTTCCCTATTCACAAACAAGAATTTGCCGAGAAAAGTTTCCTTTTCTTGTTACACAGCGGTCTGTAATTTCCAATCCAATTTCTTCGATCATGTGATCCATTGTTTCGCTTGTTACAACTACTACTTTTTTTGCAATACGGCGCGCATGTTTTAAAATCGAGAATTGATCTTCTGGTGTTGCGCACGTAAATAGATTGTACGGCATATCGATAATTGCTACATCGTAGTTTGTCTGAATGTCTTCGATAGGTCCTACCGTTACGTCTCCTTCAAAACCAAAATGCGCGATGTTTTCTCTTGATCCGATTACGACAAGCGGGTTAATATCACGGCCAACGATGTCAATGCCCATAGAGAGTGCTTCTACCACTACCGTTCCAATACCACAGCATGGATCGATCGCTTTGACTCCATCAGGATTTGGCACAGCGATATTCGCAACAGCTCTCGCTACACGTGTGCTTAGTGACGTAGAATAGCTGCGTGGTTTTTTCACATGATGGAACCAAACAGCCTCGCTTTCCATATATGTTCCGAAGTACCAACGTCCACCAATGATTACAATGCCAAATACACGCTCTGGATGATGCACATCGGCTTCACCTTCAATATGCATGCCGATATCTCGCTCAATAAGGCGGCGTTCTCCGTATTCTATTTTTTTCGATTTATCAAGATCATTAATTTTAACGAAGATGACTTTGAACGTGGATCCAGACAAATCAATCTGTTCGACCTGCTTCAAAATATCTGGCAGTTCATCTCCTTCATACATTACGTCAATCCGTTCTTTAATAAACGGGCTTCGGCTCGGATCAATTTTGATTGTGCTTTTCAATATATTAGAGTGCGATTCCGTTCCAAAAAGTGAGCGCATCTCCATATAACATAAAGAACGTTCCTCTTCGCGAAATGCATACGTATATATATACGCCGGTGTTTGGCTATGATTATCCAATCTATTCCCATCCTTTATCGTATCAAATTGTTCTTTCTCTCAAATGATATCCGTATCATTGTGCAACGTAACGTTGCAAGCGGTAAAAAAGGACTAATAAGCCGAGGCAAAGTTGTCTCATTTTATTAGTCCTTTTTATGAGCTTTTACTTATTTAAAGAACACTTTGTCTACATTATATTTCGACTTTTGTTTATTAGCGATATATGTTTCATAAATTTCTCTTTCCATCGCGTTTTCTACAAGACAAACATCAATTTTGATTACTTCACCTCTATGGTCTTTGATTACTGATACAGTATCTTCAAAATGTTTTTTTATTCTTGGTCTTAACTTTCTTGCCTTACCAACAAACATTAGTTCATTCTTGTTGTTATAAAACATAAAGATTCCACCTTTATCTCTAGGAATTAAGTGAAAATCAGTAAACCCATACATATTACTTAGTTCCGGATCTTTCTGTTTCGTAATTGTAATATCGGGTCTAGGCGCTTTAATTGTAATCACGATTGCTCACGCCCTCTTTCTATATAAAGTTAAATGATATCACAGGCTTCAAGTAAAATCTATTGTAGCTTCCCTCTTCATTGTTGGCATGTTATTTCAAACTAAAACTTATGTATCGATACACTTGGCATGGGGCAGGAAAAGAATCTGACCGCTTCTATGTCCTGATGACAGGGTTCTTGTCACTAACCGTAATGGTTTATAAAGTATTACTTTGCGACTCTTTATGGATGTAGATCGCAAGAACATGGTAATGGCTACTTGTTTTTGAACCAATTTTATTGTAAGCATGGGTACCAAAAACGACCGTTTATGGGACTTTACTTATTTCTACCCAAATAGAGAAAAATACTATTCAAATTCAGTTTCAAAACTCATTAACAAAAATAAAAGCTCCTAACATATTAGTCATATATAATATGTTAGGAGCTTGATATTTTAAGTGTTTTTTGGATTTAGGTCTTGATAACTGGTGTGTAGTAAGGCTCTTTAAAGTTGTTTAATTTCTATCCATTTAAATCTGTTTGCACTCAAAAATCAATAATAAAGTTTCTGTAGTGCTTACAGAAACTTTATTATTTTTTAAAGGATTTTATTGTAAGTTAAATAACCTTATACTCACTTTACACTTATGGGGGCACCCCACACTAATTAAAGATACCGATTCATACAATCTATAAAAATACTAAAAACGGCAATGTACGAACAGTCGTTCATACATTGCCGTTTTTTATTTTTTCGGGAGCAATACAATACCTATACTAATCACAACAAAAATAAGTAACTGCTGCAGAGATAGACCAAATAATAATGGAACTTGCTCAATTATAAGTGAAATGAATATATGCGCAATCCCCTCTACAATTAGAAAACAACTCATGTATTTTCTAGTTCCTAATCTCTCGTTTTTTATCCACAGCCATCCCATTATGCAGATTGCTATCATAATTTCATACATATATATAGGATGATAGGAAAATTTCGAATCATACAGTTTCATTCCCCACGGCATTGTTGTGTTCATGCCAACATGCTGATGGAATAGATAATAAAAAATAATAATGCTTCCGATTGCAAAAGGAAGTACATCTAGTAAAATCCAAAGTGAAAAATCAGCCTTTTTACTTTTCCATATAGCATATCCGCTAGCAATGAAACAGCCAATTATAATGTGATTTACATCTCCAACAGCTAATAATGCTTGCCACGGTGCATGAACAGCCCACTCCGGATTTAAAAGTACCCGTGCAAATTTCCATACTAACATAATAATAAAGAAGCCATTTGTTATCGTATCCATAATTCCCTCATATGGAATACATTGTTTCTTTAACTTCAATTTCATCAAAACCAGCCCAATTAAAACTCCTAATACAGGGGAAATCGGCTGTACTTTCACCATCCATTCCATCATCATTATGATGTCCCCTTTTACTTCTCAATTAATTGTTTAAATTTCTGTTCTAATTGATCCGGAGGCAATACTCCACGCGCTTGATCTACAATAATCCCATCTTTATCAACAAAGAATGTTGTTGGCAGTGAAACAATTTTATAATCAAGTCCTGCCACTCCATCTATATCTAGCAAAACTGGAAACTTAAATCCAAAACGCTCTGCAAACGCCTCCGCTTCTTGCACTGGATCTCCAATCGTTGCATTCACCGCAAAAATTTCGATTTCTCCTTTATATTTCTCATAAAGACGTACTAAGTCTGGTGCTTCCATTTCACATGGCTTACACCATGATGCCCAGAAGTTGATAATATACGGCTTTCCTTTTGCATCATTTAATGAATAAAGTTTTCCATCAAGTCCTTTTAGTGTGATTTTTGGAGCTTTAAATCCTGGCTGTGGTAATACTTCTTTCTCTTGCAGTGCTGCTTGTTTTGCTTTCCGTTCTTTTTCTTCTTGCTTAGAATTATAAAAGTTAACTCCAGCCCAAATAAGCGCTCCAGCCAGTATAATTGCAATTAATTTTTTCACTATTTTCCCTCCTATTTTTTAAAACCCTGTAAATCCATCAAATAATCTGATGAAGAATGCAGTTATTTTAGTCATTTGATTCGTATAAAGTAAAACACCAGTCAAAATCATCATCCCTCCGCCAATTTTCATCATGACACCCGCATATGTCACAATCCATTTTACTTTCCCTATACAAAATGCCATGACAAAGAATGGAACTGCAAAACCAAGCGTATACGCTGTAATATAAAGAAGTGCCTCATCTGGATTTGTCGCACCAAGCATTAACACCGCAGAGAATATCGGACCCACGCATGGTGTCCAGCCAGCTGCATATGTCATACCAACAAAAATAGAACGTATATATCCAGTCGATCTACCCTTATAATGAATTTTCTTTTCTGACATAAGCCATTTCGGTTGAAATAGTCCTGTCATAAATAAACCCATGATGATAATAAAGATTCCACCAATTTGTTGAATCAGCCTTTGATTAGAGGTAAAGGTTACACCAATCCAACTTACAGATAAACCTAGTGCATAAAAAATAATGGAAAAACCGATTATGAAAAACAACGTGTGCATCAGTGCTGACTTTTGCATCATACCACGGTTTTCTTTTAGATCTTGAATGGAAACACCTGTAATATACGACAAATAAGATGGGTATAGCGGAAGCGAACATGGCGATACAAACGAAAGTATCCCTGCTCCTACCACAAGCCATATCGTTAAATCTGCTGCGTTCATTTTTCTCCTCCTACATAACACTACACGAGGTAGTGTTAAATGTTAAAAAAAGAGGCTATATGCACTCTCCAATAATTAGTACAAACGAAATAAGAAATAGCCCCATAGTCACGTAAACTGAATTTGTATGTAACGGTATGCTTAGCTTTATAGGTGATGGACTAACAATTTGCTCAATGCGCAAATTTATTGCCGTCTTCGCAAACGACGCTGTTATAAACGGCGTAGATGCTGTTTTTATTTTAATTAATTTTAATAATGCACTACCTAACGCAAAAGATGATTTCATTTGATTCATCGCGTATTTATCTGCCAATAGCTCCTGATACATATGATAACGCTGTAACATCCCTTTCAATACTGGAACATACATCATCCCTTCTGCTAACACCGTAAAGAGAAACAATTTTAAAGGATCGCGATTCTTTTGATGATATTCTTCATGCAATACAATCGCATCGATTTCTTCTTCTGAAAAAGATTGAAATACCCCTTCTGAAAGAACGATTTTTGGATGAATGACCCCGATAGTAAACGCTGTAACTTCTAAAGATGGTAGCAAATACAGTTGTTTTTCTTTCCGAATCATCCCAACCAAGTTTCTCTGTAATTTCCGGCTATAAAAAAACTGTTTCCATACTCTTTTACATACAACCAATAAGGTGAATAACAACAATCCACTCATTATGATGCGAATAATCGATAATTCTCTCATGTGTTTTTGCAATTCAAAGAGACAAAACTGTGATAAAAAAAGTGTTTTATTTTCAAAGAGAAATGGATATGTAACGTAGTACACTAACATACCGAAAAAGAGAATACTAATGATGTATGCTAACAATACCATTTTTCGTATTTGCCACTTCATCATACTAGTCCTCTTTTTTCAATTGATTTAGTTTTGCTTCTAACTTCTTTATTAAAGCTGGATCAGCTTGGTCTAGTTCATCTAGCATGTGATTCATAACGAGATCACCAAACTCCCCCATTAATTCCTGTGTCATTTTCTTTGTTTGATTTGATAAAAAAGACTCTTTCGTTTGTACAGCACGATATACACCGCTTCTTTTTACCGTTTGTTTTTGTAAGTGTCCTTTTTCTACTAACCGATTCATCACAGTCATTACTGTATTAAAATTCACAGGAGATTCTTCACTGAGCTTTTGCTGAACTTCTTTAATCGTAATATCCGGGGTATTCCAGATAATCTCCATAATCTTCGCTTCGAGCGGTCCAAAGAAATGGTTTAATCCTTGCTCATTTAACTTATAGTTTTGTGTGAACATATACTACCTCCCATCACACTACGAATTGCAGTATGAAATAAATAAAATGTCAAATATAGAAATTACTCAAAAAACATTTCCTTTATTCATTTACGCTTTTTACTTTTCATATTTTGTTACAGCAGGAATGAAACTCTTTTACAGCGAAATTCTACACATAACAAAAATCTATTAGGTGGTGCTTCATTATGAAGTTAGCTGTAATTGGCGGGGGTTATCTAGAGCAAACAGATCATTTCCATATAAATCAACGACTTATAGAGTTAACTGGGAAACAATTTCCTAGGGTACTGTTTATCCCAACGGCAAGCAATGATGATGAAGGTTATATAAAAGAATTTAGAGAAACATTTGAAACACAATTAGGGTGTGATGTTCACATCCTACGCTGTACAAAAGAAAGCATGAGCGAAGATAAAATAAGTGAAATGATTCATTCTGCTGATTTCATCTATCTAGGTGGAGGAAATTATATCAATATGCTTGAAAAGTGGAAGGAAAACAAAATAGATGAAAAATTAATAGCAGCCCTAAACAATGGAACATTCATTGTAGGATGTAGCGCTGGTGCTATGTGCTGGTTTACAACCGGACTTCGTTCTAATTATATAGGAGATAGCTATATAGAAAGCAATGGTTGGAATATGGTAACCAAACACTTCTGTCCCCATTACAATCAACCGGATAGAGCAACCGCTTTCCATTTATTCTTACAAAATCATGCATGTAATATAGATGGAATTGCTTTAGAGGATAATTGCGCTTTATATATAACAGAAAATTCCTTTGAGATTATCGGAGATCCAGAGAAAGCCTGGGAATTCTATATGCACGATGGAAAACTCATGAGACACCATTTTGATGTAACTTTGAAAAGTTATCTATAGGTTCTTTATACTCAATTGAACTACCCCTACCTAACATTCTAAGGAATGTTTGAGGAAGGGGATTCCCCATAGGGACAACTAAGACAAAACACTTAGCCGACCATACCCATTCAACAAAATATGATTCTTCTGCTTTCAAACTGAGACAAACCTTTGATCTCCCAGTCTGTAAGAGCACCGGGAGGAAAAAGTTCGTTGATGGAACGAATCTTGTCGTTACTCGAAAGCTCCATCTGATAGAAGGCATGAACGCGCAAATCAGATAGGATTCTAGACCAATACTTCCACTGCGCCCAGTGATGTAGACCTACCATCTTCTCCGGTAGTAGAGAATACAACACAGGTGGAAGTTTTTCTTCAAAGCCCATTGCTCTTCTAGCAATAACATAAGATGCTGCTTGATGAATACTAATGCCAAAGCGTTTCATATATTTCATTTTACCCATTTGAGAAGTGTACGCTGGATTCACCTCAAATACAGTGACACCCATTTTCTTAGCCCGACTTTGAATAGCTGAAATCATTTTTCGATAGGCAAACATGCTGATGATCCGGTTTGCTTTTTTGTTGCCATATGGGTTCTTCACCTTTGCTTTTGTTAGTTTTAATTTTTCAACTACAAGGGGTTTCTTTGTTTTTACAGCTAAATCTACTAATGCAACCGTTTCTGCTTCGATGATTTTCGTGATTTGTCCGGATGTCTTTCCTTCTAGACCAAAGGAGAATGTACCTATTTTGATAAGTTGTCCTTTTTTATTGATATTTGCCCATGCAAAATGGTCAACATTGCAGTCTACCCCAATGACACCGTCGGATCTACTGAAGTTTTGATTGGAATTTTCGTCCCCATCGATTACACATTTAAAAATATAGTACGCACCATGGTCTTCTATTGCCCAACCAATCGGTTTTCCAGCTTTCTTTTTATTTGTACAGTCCCATTGTGTTTGAACCGCATGATTTACTTGGTCTTGTCCATAAGGAAAGGTAAGATGAGGGATTTCAATGGTTATGCCATTTGGTGTGATGAAGCGAAGAGATTGTGTGTCTGGATTGTAGGTAAAAACAAAGTTTCCTGATTTCGCATCTTTTCGACCTGAAATCAACATGTTTTGATAACGAGCTTGTGTAAAATCATGTTTCCAAAGCTGATGATCTTCCTTGTACTTTTCTACAGTATGTTGTGCTTTACATAATTTCTTACTTCCAAAGACAGCTGAAGAAACTTTGTTTGTTAAGCTATCGAGTTGTTTTTGTAATCGATCGAATCGAAATCTAAGCTTCCTTAGCTTCGATTGCAAATGTTTGATTTCCGGATCTATATAAGTGTGCTCAAATTGGTAGGCATGATAGTAGAGGTCCGTTCGCTTTTTAAATTGAACCACAAAATATCGTCCCATTTGTTGTTCTTTTGATGTTTTATTAAACTTTGGCTTTCCCTTGATGAAAGATTGTTTTATTTTACGTAATACAGTCAAGTTGGATTTCGTTTGTTTGATTTTCTTCTTCACCGCATGAATTTGTTCTTTTTTATTCTCTATGTATAATTTCTGTAATTCTGTCTGGGAAGAAAGGAGGGCATTCGCTTCCTGTACAGCACTATTTGCATAATAGTCATTCAGGGAGAAACGTGATTTGATAGTCATATGCACACTTTGAGAGCGTTTAGAAGTACCCGAACGCTTTTCTAATACTTGTGTTTGAAAGGCAAAATGTTTAGCACGATTCCATAGGAAAAGAGTATATCCTATGGCTTCCACATATTTTGGATGTAATCCACTCTTATAGATTCGATTTGAAAAATACGCTTTTTTCATCGGACACACTCCCTTCGTATTTGGTATATGAAAAATATACCAAATACGAACGTATGTTTCAAGTGGGATGTTTGAAAAAACAAAAAAATAGCGATTCATCCCCCGCCTACCGCTTTCGCGCTTGAGACGGGGGTCTTCTCGCTTAAAATGATAAAAATGTCCCCATTTCAACACAAGGCTACTGAAAAAGTGTCTACTTTGAGTAAATAACAGAATTTTTATCAATATACAGAAATAAAAAAGAAGATAATTATCTATATATAGTGGGTGATTATCTTCTTTTTCTTTTTTAAGGGACTTTTTCAACACTGAGGACATTTTTATTTTAACTAACAAGTCGTGTAATGCGTTTCTTCTGCCATGAAAGTTTATAATAGCCGTATTGTAAAAGTAAGCTCACAATAAATGCTGCTGGATATCCAATCCATATCCCTTTTATACCAAGACTTGTGTGATACGACAGAAAATAAGCAACAGGTACCTCCACAAGCCAAATTGATACGACACCAATGACAGTCGGCCATAGTACAGTTCCACTTGCCCGCATTGTCGCACCAATAATTTGTGCGTGACCGAAAATCAAATAACTCCACAGTGTAATCATAACTAAACTATGTGCAATTTCAATTGTATTCGGACTCGTTAAGAATAACGATAGAATTTCTCTTGAGAACAAGTAAATAAGAGTAATTAATACGCCCCCAATTATATAGTTCATCACAATTCCTGCCCGAACAACTTTCTGCAATCGATCAAATTGATTCGCACCAATCGATTGTGCAGCAAAAATTGACACGGTAATCCCAAGGCTAACCGCTGGCATTTGCACATAACTTGCAACCTGGTTCACAACTCCGTATGCTGCAGTCGCATCAGAACCAAAGCGATTCACAAATGCAATTACCGCAATCTCTGATAGCGAAACTAATATCATGTTAATACTCGCTGGAATACCAAGGCGTAATAATAATTTTAATAGATCCCAATCCATACGAAGATACTTTCGTACTGTGGCATCTAACTGTAATGGATGATTTTTTTTCTTTAAATAAATAAGCATAACAATGAACGTTACAATTGTTGAGATAACAGAAGCATAAGCCGCTCCATAAACATCAAGTTTCGGAAGTCCTAACCAACCAAAGATAAGAACAGGTAATAATATCATGTTTAATGCTGTACTAACAATTAGGAAGTAAAATGGCGTTTTGGAATCTCCTGTACCGCGCATAAATGTTGTATATGCAAAATATAAGAATAAAACTGGCATGGAAATAAATAAAATACGTGCATAATGTACACTTATATCAATGATGTTTTCTGGTGTTCCCATAAGGCGCATAATATCCATTGCAAATATACTTCCCACTACGGCCAAAATGGCTCCTATTATAAAGGTAAAGGTAAGCGTAGTACCAACGATTGCTTTTAAGCGCTCTTCATTACGAGCACCAAACGCCTGACCGATTAAAATAGAACTACCCGATCCAATTCCAATTACGAACGAAACAAGCAGAAAAAACAATGGAAAAAATGCAGAAATAGCAGCTAAATCATTCACACCAAGCCATCGTCCTACCACTACCATACCAAACAATTGTCCAACTGATTGTAATACATTACTTAAAAGTAAAGGAACTAAAAACATGGACATCGATTTCCATATCGGTTTCCTTTCCTTCTCTTGATTCTGTGATTCGACACCTTCTTGGTTGTTATCTGTAGGTGATTTCAAAATTCATTTCTCCTTTTCATTTTCCTTATAACTTAACCCAATATTTACTTCCATCAGGCGTGCGATCTAGAAAACCATATTCAATTAAATATCTTCTCAATGTGACAAAATCCGGATATACATTTCCTAAGATTTCATTAACTTCTTTTTCTGTATACTTCTGAGTGCTATCAAACTTTTTCACTAGATGCTTCAATATGATAAGTTTGCGCTTTTGTTTCTTCGGAAAATTAACAAGTGGTCCATCTAATCCTTCTGTAAAATGCAATTTCAACACTTCATCATTTTCATCTTCTGTAATATTGTACCGGTCATCTACCATTGTAGCTGTGCGGTGAATCGGTAAAAATTTAGACTGTCCTTTTGATTTTTCTTCTGACAATTCCATTAGTGCTAAAAATACCTTCGCCTGCTTCATTTTCTCACGCAATGTAAATCGATGATTACGAATTGTCGATGTACTTCCTCCATCCATCTCTTTCACAATTTCTTTATCATTTAAACCCATATGAAAAAACTGAACCATTTTCTTTTGTAAATCTGTTAAACCCGTAAACTTTTTATCAAGATTTAATAAATATTCGAACATAGATGTATGTTCTTTTTCAATATGCAACTGCGTAAATTTCTCTGCTTCATACAAAATATTGTCGTCTTGATAAATAACACCTTTTATAAAAGTTTCTCCGCAAGCTAAACAAATGTATTCTTCTGTCCCCTCTTCAAATACATATCCTTTTTTCAATTCTTCAACGGAAGCATCCCAAAACTTCTCTGAAATATCACTCATACCAAACAATCCTCCAAACCGTTTATTAAAATTGTAAACAAATTACGATATCGTTTGTTTATGCTTCATCATCTTATCACAAACAGATTAAACTTTTCAAGGTATTGTTTACTCATTTTATAAACATTATTAAAAAACGTTTACCTTTAATCATAATAAAAAAATTATTTCTAAAGGTATTCTCAACAACTGCGGAGAAATAACTCTTAATCAATGGAATTCTCATTTAGCTTCTTCGCTTTCACTACATGTTGCAATGAGGAGATTATTAGAATTTATAACGGGGTGTAAAAAATGATGGTCACAATTCAAGATTCTTGGTTTACTGTACAACAAATCGATACAAAAACATTTGCCATTAGTGAATATGGGCATTGGGAGAAAGTCCACTCATTCTTACTATTAGGAGACAACAAAGCAATTCTTATTGATACTGGATTAGGCATCGACAATATAAAACGAATTACTGATCAACTAACAAATTTACCAATCATCGTGATAACAACACATGTTCACTGGGATCACATCGGGAGTCACGCGGTGTTCGAAGAGATATACGTACATATATTAGAAGAAGATTGGTTAGTTAATGGAATTAAAGGCTTATCTATCGACCAGATTCGAAAAGATATCGCTCGTGACATTACCTTACCTATCCCTAAGGCATTTCATCCCGAAACTTTCAAACCATTTCAAGGAAGACCAACTAGATTACTACAAGATGGTGATATGATTGATATTGGAAATAGAAGCGTGAAAATTATACATACCCCAGGCCATTCGCCAGGACATATATGTGTACAAGATTATGAGACTGGATATTTATTTACAGGAGATTTGCTTTACGAAGGAACCATTTTCGCTTTTTATCCAACAACAGATCCACATGACTTAATTCATTCCCTAGACAAAATCGCAAGCCTTTCACACATTAAACAAATTTACGGGTCACACCATACCCTTGGTCTTCCGCCTACTATTTTGGAAGAAGTGAAATATGCTGTTCAATTTTTAAATGAAAAAGATTTAGTTAAGCACGGTACCGGTACTCATTCATTTCGTCAATTCAGCATTCAATTTTAATTTTTTAATATACAAATCGCTACTATGCATGGCCAAATGCTCTCGTCCCCCTAAAAAGAAAGGGATTTTCATGTCGGTTTTTCAACTTGTATTTATATATATGATAAAAATGTAACTCCAAATTCATTAATTAACATGTTCATTGCATGTAATACAAAAAAGCCAAGACTCTCAAACGAGGATTTTGGCTTTCTATCATTCATTCAAATTATTCTTTTGGTGCGATCATTTTCTTCGGATCTACAATTCCATCGAACTGTTCTTCTGTTAATAATCCTGATTGTAATGCTGCTTCTTTTAAAGTTAATCCTTCTTTGTGAGCATGTTTCGCAATTTTTGCTGCATTTTCATATCCGATATGTGGATTTAATGCTGTCACAAGCATTAAAGAACGATTTACATTTTGATTAATCACTTCTTCATTCGCCTCAATACCAACTGCACATTTATCATTGAATGAAACAGTCGCATCGGCTAATAATTGAGCGGATTGTAAGAAGTTATACGCAATGACTGGTTTAAATACATTTAACTCAAAGTTACCTTGGCTCGCAGCAAATCCAATTGTCGCATCATTTCCCATAACTTGAGCTACCACCATCGTTAAAGCTTCACTTTGTGTTGGGTTTACTTTACCTGGCATAATTGAGCTACCTGGCTCATTGGCAGGAATAATAATTTCACCAAGACCGCTACGTGGACCACTTGCAAGCCAGCGCACATCATTCGCAATCTTCATTAAATCAGCAGCTAACGCTTTTAATGCTCCATGTGCAAAAACAACTTCGTCATGGCTTGTTAACGCATGAAACTTATTTGGTGCTGACACGAATTGTTTCCCTGTAAACTGGCTAATCTCTTCTGCTACCATCGCACCAAATTTAGGGTGGGCATTAATTCCTGTTCCAACTGCAGTGCCACCAATCGCAAGTTCTTTCATATACTTATTGCTATCTGTAATCATACGCTCTGTTTTTTCAAGCATGCGGTGCCAACCGCTAATTTCTTGACCTAATGTTAGAGGCGTTGCATCTTGCAGGTGCGTGCGCCCAATTTTAATAATATGTTGAAAAGCAGTTACTTTTTCTTGTAATGTTTCTTTAAATTTCGTAATTGCTGGCAGTACTTGATTTTCCACCGCAATGACACAAGCAACGTGAAGCGCTGTTGGGAATGTATCATTTGAACTTTGAGACATGTTCACATCATCATTTGGATGAATATGTACATCAAGTCCTTTTTCTTTTAAAATTTGATTCCCCCGGTTTGCAATTACTTCATTTACATTCATATTCGATTGTGTACCGCTGCCTGTTTGCCATACAACAAGCGGGAAATGCTCATTCCATTTTCCTGCCAAGATTTCATCAGCTGCTTCTACAATTGCCTGAGCTTTTTCTTCTGACAACTTCCCTAATTTCTGGTTACTAATCGCGGCACTTTTCTTTAAAATTGCAAATGCCTGTATAATTTCAAGCGGCATATGCTCCGTTCCAATTGGAAAGTTTTCTTTACTGCGCTGCGTTTGTGCTGCCCATAATTTATCAGCTGGAACTTTCATTTCTCCTAATGTATCTCTTTCAATTCTGTACTCCATTTTTTCATCCCCTTAAAAATAAAATACCTACATTCTTATTGTAACAGACTTTCATTAGAATGATAAAGATTCTCACTTACGTTAAGATAATTTCATCCTCCTGTCAAAATAGCAAAATATGTACTTAAAAAAATAAAAAAGGCCACCCTTTGCTTTTCGCAAAAGATGACCTCTTTGTTACTATGATACTTGCTTCCCTTTTTCAGTATCATCCACATACCACATGAACTTACCTGTATATCCGTAAATTACTGCAAGAATCAATGATACAAAGCTTAACCACATAAATGGGACGTATGATAATGTTGACACACCTAGAATACCAGCCATAAAGATCCCGTTATCAGACCATGGAACCATACCTGAAGTTAACGTTCCGCCTACTTCTGAGTTACGGGCTAACACACGGCGATCTAATTTCAATTTATCATAGCTTTCTTGCATAATTTTTGGTGTTAAAATAAGTGATACATACATTGCACACCCAAATACATTTGCTAAGAATGCAACAATTAATGTGGAAAGTGTTACATTTCCTGCAGAGTTTAGTTTCTTCTCAAATTTTGAAACGATTACTTTTAAAACACCTAGTTTTTCAAGTAATCCACCAAATCCTAATCCGAAAATAATCACTGCTACTGAACCAAGCATACCGTTGATCCCGCCGCGATTTAGCAGCTTATCAATGAAATCTACACCTGATTGAATAGAGAAACCATTATACGCCGTTCCAATTGCATCCCCAAAGTGCATGCCCTGGAAAAGAGTTGCCCAAATCGCACCGAGAAGCGCTCCCATTGCAATCGTTGGCATTGATGGTTTTTTCATTGCTAATAGTGCAATAACAATAACCGCTGGAACAAGCATCCATATTTTAATATCAAAGTGCTTTAATAAAGATTCTTTTAAAAACTCCACTTTTTGTAAATCAACATTATCTCCGCCATACATCCATCCGGCAACTGTAAACATAATACCGGTAATAATGTATGCTGGAACATCTAATACAAGCATAGCTCGAACGTGCGCAATAACATCTACTTTTGCCATTGAAGCAGCAAGTACTGTACTATCAGAAAGTGGCGATAATTTATCTCCAAAATAAGCGCCTGAAAGAACGGCACCAGCAACCAGCGGCAATGGCAAACCAAGTCCTTCACCGATTGCCATCATAGCAATACCTGCTGTACCAACTGTTCCCCATGATGTACCTGTTGCGATAGAAGTAATGGAACAAATTATTAATGTTGCTAATAAGAATATACTCGGATGAATGAATTCTAACCCGTAGTAAATTAATGTCGGTACAACACCGCCAGCAATCCATGTTCCAATTAGTGCTCCTACAGCAACTAAAATAAGAATGGCTTCTAATCCATTGGTAATTCCTTTCGTAATTGCCTCTTGCAATTCTTGATAACGAAATCCTAACCTTAATCCAAGCGCAATAACTAAAAACCATGAAATAAATAGCGCTAATTGAATTGGGAGATTAAAAATCGTTTGAAAAGAAAAGACGACAGCAAGAAACAGTAATAATAGAATGATGATTTCCGGAATCGATGGTAATCTTACACTTTTCATTTGTTTCTCTCCTTACAAGTCGATAACATGATGTGTGTCGTCTCACGTGTATACTACATACAAAAGACAAAACGCAATTTTCACATTATTTCGATTTATTTTTCCAGTATAATATATACAACATTTTCTATTGTAAAAGTAGATTGTGCTTTTCGCAATGAAAATTATAAAAAATATTGCATTTTTATTTATAATTTCCGATAATGCATATTCATCCATTACGAAAAGCAAGTCTAAAAACGAACTTTAAAAATAACAATATATGTAATTGGAAATATTTTTAACCAAAAGTTAATTGTATAATAAAACATCAACTAAAATTCAATTTGCTTAGCTGGTTTAACATTAGCGAACCACTGAGCAAATATTTCGTTATGATGATCAATAATTTGTGATGCAGATAAGATTTTAGAATCATATGTACTATGTCCATCTTCTACAAGGGTAAGCTCATATCCAAGACTATAAGCACGCCTGCATGTTGCATCCACGCAAATCTCCGTTTGAATTCCTGTCACTACAATTTGTTTTATATTTCGTTCATCTAGTTCCTGTTGCAAGTTCGTTCTATGAAATGAATCCGGATGATTTTTTTCAATAATAATGTCTTCCGTTAACGGGGCTATAGATGTATGAATTCCCCACCCAGGAGTCTCTCTTTCAAGTAAAGAACCAGCCTTTCCATTGTACTTCATATAAAAAATAGGTACTTTAGCAAAGCGAGCTTTTGAAATTAACAACTTGATATTTCCTAATAACTCCTCTCCCCTATATAGTGGTTGCTCCTCCTGAAAAGACCCTGTCTGCACATCAATAATAAGTAATGCGGCACAATTTCTTATCATAAAAAATCCCTCCAAAACATTTTTTTAGCACAATCACTCAACATGTTCACTTGAAAATTCACCTTTTTAATGTGTCCAAAATACGTTATCAAATTACGCATAATGAATGATTGAAATGACTCGTATATTCAACTATAGAGTGGAGCATTTCTTCAACGCATGCTGATTATGAATTGAGACCATTGAACTTTCTATCAAAATGAAATAATACAAGGATGAAAAAGAAGAAGCTGTCTCCAAAAGGTCGTTTTTTCTCAACCTTTTGGAGCAGCTTCTTCTTTATCCAACTTCACGATCTTCTTGTTGATTATGCACTTCTTTTTCTTCTTTCATTAACGCATACGGTGTACACATATATGTTTTAGCAATTTCATCGTATGTAACACGAGCTTTTACACCAAATACATTTTCGAACAATTCATCATTTAAAATTTCTTTCGGTGCACCTTCCATTACTTTATTCCCATCTTTTATAGCAACAAGATGATGTGCATATTTCGCCGCATGATTTAAGTCATGTACAACCATAATGACTGTCCGATTCTCTTCTTCATTTAACTTCTTTAATAGTTCGAGTACTTCAAGCTGATGTGCCATATCTAAATATGTTGTTGGTTCATCTAATAATAACAATTCTGTATCTTGTGCAAGTGCCATTGCAATCCAAACTCGTTGCCTTTGTCCACCAGATAGTTCATCTAATGTACGAGTTTTAAAATCAGTCATTCCCGTTACTTGCAGTGCCCAATTGACCATATCATAGTCTTGATCACTCCGTTTTCCAAGTAAACGTTGATGTGGATATCGTCCATGCCACACAAGCCCCTCAACTGTAAGTCCTTCAGGTGCTGTCGGAGATTGAGGCAAAATAGCTAGTTTTTTCGCTACTTCTTTCGTTGGCATTGTTTGAATAGCCTTACCATCTAAATAAACATTCCCTTTTGTTGGTTGCAGAAGACGTGCTAATGATTTTAAAATTGTCGATTTCCCGCAACCATTTCTCCCTACTAGAGCTGTAATCTTCCCATTTGGAATATGTAATTCTAAATTATGAATAATAGTATTCTCTCCGTAGGTAAGTTCAAGATGCTCTGTATATAAACTCGTCATCTTGTTCACTCCTTATTATATATCATTTATTTTATGCTGCTTTTCTCTTAACAATTAGGTAAATAAAATAAGGTGCTCCAATAAGTGCTGTAATGATTCCGGCTGGTATTTCAATAGGTGGGATTATAATTCTTCCCACCATATCTGCGCCGACTACAAGTAATGCACCAAGTAAAGCCGAAACTGGCAAAAACACTCTACTATCTGAACCAACTAACAAACGTGCTGCATGTGGAATAACAAGACCAACAAAGCCAATTGTTCCTGCAACCGCTACAGAACTAGCAGCTAATCCAACCGCTGTACCAATTAGTATGAAACGGACAATATTTAAGCGCATACCGAGTCCTCTTACTGTTTCTTCATTCAATAAGAGAAGGTTAATTTGTTTATAACTTAAAAACACAATCACAGATCCAACAACGGTCCATGGCCATAGCATTTCAACGTGTTGCATAGACCGTGCATATAAACTTCCTTTTAACCAAACAAGTGCCTGTGAGGAATCGAGCGCAAACTTTACAATAATAAATGTAATTAAAGCCTGTAAGCCAGCAGATATTGCGACTCCGCATAACGCAAGACGTTCTGGTTTTAACCCGCCTTTTTGGTACGATAACACATAAACAAGTATACTTGCGAGCAGTGCACCCAAAAACGCGGCAACAGGAAGCATCATCGGCGGTGCACTCGGGAACACTAAAAGCATCACAACAGCAACAAGTCCTCCTCCAGCAGAAATCCCAATAATATCAGGAGCAGCAAGCGGATTTCTCGTAATGCTTTGTAAAATAGATCCTGATAGTGCCATATTAATACCTACTAACGCCGCGATTACCAGACGTGGCACACGATATTTTAAAACGACTCCTTTCCCTGTTGTTATTTCTTCCACGATTTGCGAAAACGGTGTTGGAACTGCACCTAACCTTAAGCTAAGCACTGCAAAGAGAATTAATAATAGAACGCCTACTATCATAATCATTGTGAATCGCCCAAATTTCTTCATCACATAGCACCCCTCTTTCTTCTCATTAAGTAAACAAAGAATGGTGTGCCAAGCAATGCGGTAATAACGCCCACAGGTGTATCTGCTGGATAGGAAACCCACTGCGCTACAAAATCAGCAAAGACAAGTAAGTTCGCTCCAAGTAATGCTGAAAATGGTATAATGATTCGATAATCTTCACCGACGATTTTCCTTGCAATATGTGGAACCATCAAACCTACAAATCCAATTGGGCCTGCCACTGCAACCCCGCTTCCAACTAATAGAACAATGATAAGTGCAAAGATGCGGCGTATACGAAGGACATTGATCCCTAATCCCCGCGCTGTTTCTTCACCAAGAGCGAGAATATTCAGCTGATTTGCTAGTAAAGCAGTAATAATAATAACTGGGCCTGCTGTTACTAATGTTAACTTTATATCAAGCCAATTTGCCCCAGATAATTTACCAGCCATCCAGTATAAAATTTCATTTAGTTGTGTTTCATATAATAAAATAGATCCTGTTGTTACAGAACCAAGAAAGAAACTAACAGCAATCCCAGCCAATACAAGGCGCGACGGTGTATACTCTCCGCGAAACGCCAAGGAATAAACAACACTGCCACCAACTGCAGCACCAACAAAAGCTGCTATTAAAATAACAAAGCTCGCATCCTTATCACCAAAAATTAAAAGAGCTAACACGACAAAGCAAGAAGCACCTTGGTTTACCCCCATAATTTCTGGATCTGACAACGGATTACGTGTAATTCCTTGTAATAAGCACCCCGCAACTGCTAGCGCAGCACCAATTAATATTGCGAGTAAAACACGTGGCATACGTACATGCCACACTGTATAATAAATTAAGTTTTTCGTATCTGCCGAAAATACTTCATGCAGATTAGATAGTGTAAGGCCTTTCACACGAAATAAAACAGAAATACTAGCGATTACTAGTAATAATAGAAAGAAAAAAATAAATTTAAAAACAGAAGGAGCATACGGAAAAAGTTCCCGTTTGCTCTCTAATTGTTCCTCCTTCAAAGCAGTCCACTCCCTACTTAGCTGACTGACCAGTAAAAGCTGGGATGGCTTCATCTAAAATTTTTGATGCTGCAATTGGCCCGCGGCCACGCGCCCATAGGTTACGATCCACATCAATTACATGTTTTTCTTTTACAGCTTTTAAGTTATTATATAGTGGGTTTTCTTTAAATTTCTCAACTTTTTCACCATATAAGAATATGTAATCCGGATTAATTTCATTTAAGCGTTCCATAGTGATTTTTGCGATTTCCGCCTTACCTTCTGTTTGCTCTTTTTTACCTTCAAATGCATATTTCACACCAATGTCTGTCATTAATGTTCCAATAAAGGAATCTTTAATCCAAACAGAAAATTCACCATCAAACGCACCAATTACAACTGCAGTTGGTTCACCTTTTATTTGTTCTTTTGTTTTGGCAATCTTATCTGTTAACTCTTTCTTTATCTCTTTTGCCTTATCTTCTTTACCAACAGCTTTTGCAATGGTATCAACATTTTCTAATACTTCTTGATAGCTATTATCGTCTAAAGCAATCGTTGGTGCGATATCTTGTAATTCTTTCTTAACCATATTATGACGATCCTTACTTGCAATAATTAAATCTGGCGTTGCTGATTGAATTACCTCTAAGTTTGGTGCTTTCCTCTCACCTACATCCGTTGTTTGTTTCACTTTATCTTGTAAGTATTCTGGAACTTTTGTTTTTCCTATCCCTGCAGTTGCAACTGGTGTCACTCCTAAAGCTGTTAATGTATCAGTAAATGAGAAGTCCAGTGCTACCACTCGTTTTGGAGTTTCCTTCAACTCTGTTTCTCCCCACGCGTTCTTAATTTTTACTACTCCAGTTTGTTTTGTTGTTTCTGCTTTATCTTCTTTCTTCACCGTCTCTTTTGATTCCGCTCCACATCCGGAAAGAGCACCCACCGCTAACGAAAATGCTAATGCGGCAATACCAATTTTCTGTCTTTTCATTATGTAATCCCCCATCCACTAATATTGATAATCATTTTCACTTAATATAATAACATAATTTTGATAATTGTCTATACTTTTACAAATTATGCACCTTTTGTATGACATCATCGAATACATATTGTTTACGTACAAATGAAGAAGACATCCCACTTTGCATCCCGCTATATACTGGAACAAACTGAATTTTGTCACCGACACGATATGTTATACTATCTGTTATATCAATAATTAAATGATCACTACTTCCGCCAAGAATTTCGATATGCTCATCAAGTGGATATAATCCGCTAATATCCAAATCTTGTCGACCAATCGCAACGATAGCCCGCAATCGTTCTCCTTTCTCTTCAAAACATGGAACTTGACCAAAAGCGTTTTTTCCAATCACTCCTTTAGGCATCGAGGGCTTTCTTTTCATCTCAATAATCTCAGCTTCCACCAAAAATATATCTTGGTACATAAAAGGAATGTTCTTCCCATATGCTGTTTCTTTCCCGAGGAAAATAGCTTCGCCAATCCGAAGAGAATTGACACGCCCTATGTCTTTCCTCTGTAAGATAAGAGGTAAAGAACTAGAATTTCCGCCCGAAATAATTGAAAGTGGCTGTGCGATTTTTCTTTCAACTAACTCAGCTAATTGCGTTAACTCTCGTAAAGAAGACTCAGTTGGAATCACACCGCTAAAACAAGTGAAATTAGCTCCAATACCAAAAAGTTCTATTCCTTGCACTTCAACTACCCTTTGTGCAGTCTCTACCGTTTGTTCAGGCAGTATCCCTTCACGAAGATCTCCTAAATCTACCATTAAAATAACCCGATGTATTTTTCCGCATCGTACTGCCGCCCTTCCTAACGCTTCAATCACACAAAATTCAGAATTCAAACTAATATCTGCGGTCTGAACCGTCTCCTCCACTTCTGATAAAGCTGGTGTACGAATTAAAAGCAATTCTACACCGCTTCCCATCAGCGAACGGATTTTTTGGAGATGTTGTAATCTTGAATCCGCAAACCTTGTAAATCCAACTTCACTTAAAATTTCAATTACTTTTGTTGCAGCCCCCACTCCTTTAGTTACAGGAAAACACATAATATTTGCACGCTCGCACAGTTGTTTCATCATAAGAGCATTATGCTTTAATTTTGAAAGGTTTATTTTCATAATGGGTAACACGATGCATCCCTCCTACATACAAAGCGGATTTGCAAAATTTGTATATAAATACGATTTTGCCTGATCATGTATTCTCATCGAAAAAAGTGCCTTTGTTTCAATGAAAGGAGCAAATATTGCTGCTTTTTGCTCTTTTGTTGCCCCTGCCATAAAATCTTCCACAACAGCTGTAACAATTCTCCATAACTCTTTTTCTTGTATATCATCAATCGTTCTCGCTATTGTAAATAACAAATCTCCAAAATGATTTTGTAAAACAGAATGAATGAATTTGTTATACACTTCGTTCATATCATCCGTAAACAACGCCGCTTCTCGCATGCTATCAAGATTTATCCATTTTGCTAATTTCTCTTTATGAATTCTCACCCCACCAAGATCACGAACAAGAATACGAGTTACTTCACCATCTTTTGTAGCAATAATCGAATTTTGCATATGTCCTTCTAAGGCTATCCCATACTGTAAAACCAACTCCAATAATGGAAGCATCACTTTTTCAGTATAATGAGCTATATAGTGACATACCTCTTTTTTACCAACGTCTTCCTTTCCGAAATATGTACGCATGATATCTAAAATGACCGGTTCATTTTCTTTTAATGGATTACTTGCTGTTAAACTAGCACCGACCCATAGTAATTCTCCTTCTCTTCTATATTGATTGGGGTCTTCTCGTAAAATAAATGCTAGATTACGTCCTAAATCTCTATTATTCTGTTTAGAAAAGTAAGCTCCTACCCGCTCTCTTATAACAACGACAGATTGCTCTAACCGTTGCTCCTTTTTATATATGCTATCTAGTACTTCGGATAATAACGGGCCATTTACTGTAATTTCTGGCGATACAGTACGAACAGCACTCGTTGCTTGTGCCCGTACTGGAAGTTTCACATGATATGGTAGTTCTAATATATTCATTGTTCGAAATGATAGTGTTGCACGTGAAGACAATTGATATGGAATTGGAATAATCCATCCTTCTTCCAATTCTGGACCGTATTCTTCTTGTAATACATGCTCATATTGCCATGGATGAATAAGAAATGGATAATAATCTTCCATTCTTTTCTCTTTATTTATAAGTAATGTATATACTGCTTCATATAAATCTGATGAACTTTCGTATATGAGTGGTTTTTTTATATGATCTCCTGTTACTTCAGCTACATCTTTATGAACAAGCAAAACGTTTAATGGAACAACATGTTCAAATTCTGGTGCATACAACTTTACTTCTTCTTTTAATAAACCAAGTTTCGTTTTCGTAGATGGATGAAGCGGATGGCCTTCAATAACGAGTGATTCCGTATAAATAAACTCATCAAATGGTAGGCATATTTTTAAAGTTTTTAAAAATTGATATAGATTATTTGGTCTTGTTTTTGTTACAAACATAACGTTTGTCTCTAACTGTTGTTTCACCCATTCTTTTTTCCGATCCCATGCCTCATACGCTAACTCTAAATTGGTTACACTGTTTTCCAATTCTTCTTGTAAAGATTGTAAAATATAAATATATAAAAATGGAGCTACTTCTTTCCAAAACATTGACAATGACTCAATCCATCTTATATGTCCACGAACTTTAAAACGAATTGGGAATATAAACTCGTATCGTTCAAATGCACCTTCTTGCTTGACTCCTAACAATAATTCCACATCGTTTAAACTATCTACAATTTCTATGCCCTGCTCATGCTTGCATATCGTACAACTCTCTTGTAACACCTTCTCTCGAATAAGTGCATTACAAAAACGATTTAAAATACTTCGTTCTGCTTTTACTCTATTAACTCGTTTGCTTTGAATGGACAAACTCTCTCCCCCTCTTCTTTTGTTGTTTCAGACTGATAAATTGAAATACAAGTGGAATCATACATACAATCCCCATCAAAATAAATGTTTCGACAATCCCAACATATTCAAGAGAATAACTAACTAAAATTGAACCGAGCGGAATCATCCCTCGATCCATCAGCACTACGCTAAGCATCAGTCCTCTCTCTTCCTCACGGACATGATGCTGAAAATAAACACGATTACTTGATCGTAATAGCTGACCAAATAAACCAATAGAGAATAAGAGAATAAAAAATACATATGCATTACTAATAATCAGTAGCGCTAAAGAAATTGAAAATAGGATTAAGCTAGCATAATACAGACGCACTTCTGAAATATAGCACAGTGCTTTCGGCAAAATTATAGTAGCTATAATCGCACCAATTGCAGCTGATGACATAGCAATTCCAAACACTTCTGCTTTTCCCTTAAATTGATTTGAAACAAGCGCTGGCAAGACAGACGTATAGGAAAAACCGAAGGCCATTGTAATAAGTGATGTCACAAAGATATTTCTTCCCATTTTGTCATAAGAGAAATACGCAATAATTTGCTTCCAACTCGCTTTTCTCTTTTCTTTTCGTTTTTTCATCGATTGATCTTTCATTGATAAAACAAGAACCCAGGCAATAAGTGAACAAACGGCCTGCATCATAAATGTTAATGTAATATGCCCTGCTGCGATAAGAAATCCTGCTAATGCCGGGCCTGTTGATCGACAAACATTCATAACAAATGAATGCATGGAAATCAGTTTGCTAATTTGATTATTTGTATCAATATCTGAAAGAAGTGTATTCCGATTTGGTGTCTCTAATGCACTAATTACCCCTCGTATAAATGAAAAAAGTAAAAAAACAAAATATGAAGGAGTAACGAAAGCAGCATAAATCGCAAGTAAAGTTGTGAATACAAATCCCAAAAAAGAATATGATTTCATTAATTTGACACGTGGATATAAATCACACAGTTTTCCTGCATACACACTAAATAATGCAATAGGAATAAGTCGTACAAAGTTTAACCACCCTAAATAAGTTGCACTATGGTACAAATCATAAACGTACCAATTGATAGCGGTCATTCCGAGCCAATTCCCCATAAACAAAAAAAATGAACTAATAAAAAAAGGTTTTCGAATAAGAATCACCCCCAATTTTTTGTTGCAATTTTAAATAGACTCTTTATAATTGAAAATGATTATCAACGTCATCATAGAAACAATATAAAATATTCTCTCTTTTTTGTAAAGATTAAAAATTAAGAAAGGTGGTTCCTATGCAATTAACGAGCATTCATTCATTTGATATAGAAGAACAAACACTATTTTCTTTTTTACAGCAAAATCATCCACCGTTACATGAAACATATAAACAAAATCTATCTAAAGGGCGGGAGGGTATATTAGAACGCCTCCTCTCTTCTGTCATTCGAGAAAATATAAGCAATCTAATGGATA
>NZ_JBALQK010000091.1:0-6103 GCF_036965845.1 Bacillus sp. JJ1127
AAATGGATTTATATAGAAGTTATGTTCTAGAGAGAAATGTCTAAATTGTGGATAAAGAAAGTTTTGAAAGTGATATTTTAATAGTTTATGCAACATTTCACTTACATTATTAACATAATACTTTTAAAAATAACGCAATGTATTCAAATAGTGATAGTAGATTTATCATAAAGTTGTAATTCAACAACGCAAATTAATGTGAAACACTTCACATTAAGAGATGAATATTTTTTTAAAACAAAATGTGAACTATTTCACAAAAAGGAGGCTTTTAAAATGGATATCGGTCAAATACTTATCAAGACTCTAACCGATAAAAACATTATTAGCGCAATTAGTTCATCGGTCTTTATTATTTTATTGGGTTTTTACATGCGCAAAAAAAATATTTTAAATGCTCAGGCAGCAAAGGTATTAAGTGGCGTTATTCTTTCAGCTGCACTTCCAGCTTTAGCATTTACAGCATTCATGCAAAATATCAATACGAATTCATTAAAACAAGGGGCTAACTTACTAATATGGGGTATAGTCATTTACATTATATTAATCGTTGTAACAAAGCCATTGTTTATGAAATACAAAGGCGATAAACAAGATGTTTTACGCGTATTAACAATCTTCGGTTCAACTACATTCTTTGGTATTCCAATTATCGGCGTCGTTTATGGCCCAGAAGGAGTTATGTATGCATCCATTTTTAACATCGGATACCGCATTTTCCTTTATTCTTACGGATATATCAAAATGTCAGGCTTAAAGATGGAGAAAAAGAATATTAAAACAATGTTCTTAAATCCAATTGTTATCGCAACATTTGCAGGTTTATTCATTTGGGTATGCCAAACATACTTACCACAAGTAGCAGTTACAGTGAATGGTAAAGTTTCTCATTTCGCCTTTTTACGAATCGATCAAACAGCTCCATGGTTATTCAAGCCAATGGATTACTTAGCTAAATTAGCTTCACCGCTTGCATGGATTTCCATCGGTGCAACATTAGCTGAAATTTCATTAAAAGATGCAATCAAAACAAAAGATGCTTGGTACTATAGCTTAAACAAAATCATTATTGTTCCAGTAATTAACATTGCTTTACTTATGATCTTAAATGCAACAGGTATTCTTCCAATTTCACAAGTTGCAGTAGCTACAGTTGTTATTATGATGGCTACACCAACAGCAACAGTTGCAGCAGCATATGCGATTAGCTTTGATAAAGAAGCGATTTTAACATCTAACTGTTCTCTTCTTTCCACTATTCTAGGTGTTGTTGCAATGCCATTATGGATTGTAATACTTGAAGTTATTAAAAGTTTTCATATTTTCTCTTAATACTATATCGGAGGTAGATGAAGATGAAAGCAAATTTAGTATGTTATGGTGTACGCGATGTAGAAATAGCCTTTTTTGAGAAGCTAAATAAACACGATTATAATTTAACTCTAGTAACAGATTTAATGAATGATGAAAATGTAAATACAGCAAAACATGCAGATGCTGTCATGATTCGTGGTAACTGCAAGGCGAATAGAAAAAATATTGAGAAATTAGCTAGTTTTGGTGTGAAATATTTATTAACAAGAACAGTAGGATTCAATCATATTGACTTAGAAGCTGCAAAAGAGGTCGGAATAAAAGTTGCACGTGTACCTGCTTATTCTCCAAATGCTATTTCAGAGCTTGCAGTAACGCTTGGTATGATGTTATTAAGAAATACAGCATACACTGCAAACAAAACAAAAGAAAAAGACTTTACAGTAGACGCAGTGATGTTCAGTAAAGAAATTCGTAACTGTACAGTTGGTATTCTTGGAACTGGAAAAATTGGTTTAACAACTGCAAAACTGTTCAAAGGTTTAGGGGCAAGAGTCGTTGCATTTGATGTGTTTGAAAGTGAATCAGCAAAAGAAGTCGTTGAATTTTTACCTTTAGACGAAGTGCTGGCAAGTTCTGATCTAGTTTCTGTACATGTTCCTTATATTAAAGGACAAAACTATAAAATGATTAACGAAGAATTTTTAGGGAAAATGAAAAACGAAGCGATTTTAATTAATACTTCTAGAGGTGAACTTCAAGACAATGAAGCAATCTTAAAAGCGATTGAAGAAAATACAATTGCAGGATTTGGTACAGACGTATTTGAGGGTGAATCTACATTCTTCTTCAAAAACTTAAAAAATAAATCTTTACCATCTGAAACAATTGAAAAGTTAATGAGTTATTTCCCAAGGGTTCTTGTAACTCCTCATATCGGTTCCTATACTGATGAAGCTTTAACAAACATGGTTGAAATTTCTTATGAAAACTTATATAGTTTCTTAACTGATGGTGTTTGTCAAAACGAAGTTGCTTAATCATAGAGAAAATTATATAAGTACAAATTGAAAAATCGACATAAAACCTTTCTTTTTAGGTGGGAGAGAGAATCCGGCTATGCATAGAAGCGGTCAGATCCTTTTCCTGCCCCATGCCAAGTGAAAACAAAGAGAGAAAATAAGTAGCGATCACCTTTTGTTTTTCATAGCCGTGACTTATATGTTGGAAAGTCAAAATGGATATATATAGTAATAAGACAATCCTTTTCTTTCCTTTTTCGAAAAACCCGAAGTTTGTAACCAAACTTCGGGTTTTTGATGTATAGCAAACTACAGGAATGATTCAGCTCATTTTTTCACTTTAATAATTGCCAATTTTTTTAGTTAATAGACGCGTACATAGATTGCTATTTTAGTAAGTTGACAAAAAAGTATTTTTTGTCGAAAAATAGCTAAAATTGTATAATTTTGATTGCTATACTATATGTTCGATGTTAAATTCGTAGTAATAAGAAAGAATGATGGGTTCGTTTCCCCATCCTACCTTACATAATTATGTATCTCTTAGCTATTATTTATCATGATCTAGGATGAGGATTTCTTTCTTCGGGTATGTGTTATATTTATCAAACTATAGAAAGGTTTGTGATATAGAGTGAAACAAAATAGCCAAAAAAGAAATAAGGAGAGAGCAATCAAAGCGTTTATAGCTGTGAATGTACTTGCTTTTCCATTTGTAGGGGGGACGACGGGAATAACAAAGGTTTCAGCTGAAACTCAAGAACAAACTGTAGGAAAACAAGTATCCACCGAACGTATTTTTCATGTGATGGGTAAAGGAAATGTAGACCAAATCCGAGATATGGATAGGCGCCAATTTAGATTTAGTCCATATGAACCAACCGGATTATATGCAAGCCCGAATGAAAAAATAACAATTCAAGTAGACGGTACACAGAATATTCAAGCTTATATAGGAACATTCTCCTATGATGGCGCATGGAATGAGGATTCGTTAGTAAAGTCGTTTACTTTAAAACCAGGAGAAAACACAATTGAATCTCCAAATGGTGGAATGATTTATTTCTATAATCCAAGTCAAGGCGGTGCAGTACAAGCTGAAATAAAAACAGGGGGAGCGCCTACGCCTTTTTTTGAATTAGGCAAACATACGAAACAAGATTTAATCAACATGCTAGATGCATATCCTAACGCCCATGCGGTAGAATTAAAAGGGGAACGCTCACTAATAACCGCAAGTCCTGTAAGAGTGAAAAAATATTTAATAGATTCTAATACCGATCCTGTAGAACTTTTTAAAAAAATAGATGAATCTATTAGAATTGAAGATCGAGTTTCTGGTTTATCTGAAGCAGAAGCAGACAAGCATTACGTTCATTTTGTAGAGGATAATCATTCGAATTATTATATGTATTCATATAATAGTAGAACTGCTTATGTAGGAGATTCGATTCAAAATGTATTAGATATCAATAAGTTTACAAAAGATGGATGGGGACCTTGGCATGAAATGGGTCATCAAAGACAACAAACTCCTTGGCTATGGGATGGATTAGGAGAAGTTACTACAAACATCTATAGTATGTCTGTGCAACGAGCTTTTGGAAATAAATCAAGATTAGAGAATGGAACATATGAAAAAGCATTCAACTATTTAAATAAGCCTCAGTCAGAAAAAGACTATAATAAAATTGATGATGTTTTTGTAAAATTAGCAATGTTTTGGCAATTAGACTTAGCCTTTGGAGAGGAATTTTACCCTAAATTACATCAAGCGTACCGCTCATTATCTAAAGAAGAGCTTCCTAAAACGAGTGACGAGAAAATCCAAGCTTTTATTTACAATACATCTAAGGTAGCAAAACAAAATCTATTGCCATTCTTTGATAAATGGGGACTTATAGCCACACCGGAAACAAGAAAAAAAGTAGAAGCTTTAAATTATCCGATTTTAGCCGTGCCTATTTGGGAATCAACAGACTCTAAACCTGTTAAAGCGAATGTCCTCAAGTTAGGCGGCCGAGTATGGGAAGATAGTAACCAAAATGGTATTCACGATCAAAGCGAAAAAGGAATGGAAGGCGTTCGTGTTCAACTGTTAGATAAAGATGGGAATGTATTAAAAGAAGTAAAAACAGATAAAGAAGGCCACTACTTGTTTGATGGGTTAATAGAAAACACATATCGTGTACAAGTAGAGAAACCATCTGGTTATGTCTTCGCACCAAAACAAAGTGGACAAGATGTAACGATTGACTCTAGTGTAAGTGAGACTGGAGTAACAGATGCTATTACTCTTTTACATGATGATTTAACACTCGATGCGGGAGTAAATAGAAATACATTCAAGGATGTCCCAGAAGGACACTGGGCATTTAACGCGATTTATGATTTAGCGAATAAAGGAATTGTTGCAGGTTATGGAGATGGAATATTTGGTATGGGAGACAATGTAACACGTGAACAAGTAGCTGCATTAATTTATCGTACTTTTCAGCTAGAAGAACAAGATGAATACGAAAATCTATATGGAGATATCGATGAAAATTCAACAATGTTTCCTAAGGAAATATTAGCTTTAACTGAGCTAGGGATTTTCCAAGGCGATGATCAAGGGAACTTTAGACCGAAAGATACATTAACACGTGCAGAAATGGCACAAGTTATTACGAAAGCCTTTGAACTAGATGTGAAGGCTCCACATAATTTCAGTGATGTCCCGGCGAATTCATGGGCAAAAAATGCGATTAGTGCTGTACAATCGAATAAGATTGCAGCAGGAGTTGGAGAAGGAAAATTCGCTCCAAATATGAAAGTAACGCGTGAACAGTACGCACAGTTTTTATATAATGCAAGTTTGAATGAGCGATCTCACCAATAAAAAGAAAATAAAGTTGAGCGGTCTATTATATCATCATTATAGGGGAGTATTACTGCCTGTAAAAGCCTAATTGGTGAGGGCTAATAATCAGTGGGGGGAGAAAACCCCTACTGATTAAAGTTTCACCGTATGCAATTTTACATATTAATTGATACTCAGTTATTTTTTATTATATATTGTAATTGTCTTTTTTTCTTTTAATTATTTGTTGCAATACTTGTGTGCTCCAGTTATGGAGCCTTTTTTTATAAGTGTCACTTTACCCATAAGTTGACCGCATTTGGAAGCATTAGTTGACCAGAAAACACTTATTTTTATAGGCGATTATCTAATTATCTAACGGAATTGGAAGCATAAATTGGCCTTGAGTTAATGATTAACCCATAAGCTGGACGTTAATTTATGCGGAATTTTATACATATGGAGTAAAGGAAATAAAGACAATGATTGCTTTTAACCACTGATATAATGGGATGGATAAGAAACTGCATACGTAGGTGAAGAGGATGTTTCACAGAATGTTGATAAGCCGGGGATTGTTGGTGAGGAGAACTTCTGATAACGAAAATTATGTAACCTACTAATGATAGCCTATTGAGGTATCTTTTTTTGTTGTATGTATATTAGAAGCATAAGTTTGCCGCAAGCTAAAGGAAGCATAAATTGACCAAAACGGCCATCTTATGCTTCTTTTCACAATAAGTGAAATTTTAATTCAGTGGTGGCATTTGTTTTTTATAAATAGTTTAATAGAAAGATAAAATGATATAAGGGAAAATATATAAATCCATTTTCACTTTTCGACATCTAACTCCCTGCGATGCAGAATAAAAAGTAACCTCCACTCGTTTGCTCTTTCTGTTTTTCCTTCGCATGTGGCAGAAAA
>NZ_JBALQK010000091.1:6194-6633 GCF_036965845.1 Bacillus sp. JJ1127
AAAAGAGGGGGTTTATGTCTTAAATGTATATATAGTGTGTTTCTATCCCTCTGTAAAGGTTGTTTTTGCTTGAAATAACTGTTTTACATTAGCTGTATTATCAAGCAGGTGAACAAAACATCATGTGTAATATGGTTCATAAAGTTGTCACTTCAAGAGCGAATATGTATATTGTTTCTTCTTTATCAATTCTTTATAGTAAAACAAAATACATATTCAAAGGAGCAAGTTTAGTGAACAAAAAGGTTTTAAAGGTAGTAACATCATTAACAATTATGGGCGGCGTTTTATTCAGTGCAGAAAGTGCTGCTGTAAAGGCTGAAACAAATCCAGTTGAATTCAAGGATGTTCCGCAAGGGCACTGGGCATTCGAGGCGATTGATAGTTTAGCAAATGTAGGAATTATTGCAGGTTATGGAAATGGAATATTTGGTATGGG
>NZ_JBALQK010000092.1:0-2236 GCF_036965845.1 Bacillus sp. JJ1127
CGGTCAGTTCCTTTCTCTACCACATGCGAAGTAAAAGCAGAAAGAGCAAACGAGTGTAGGTTACTTTTTATTCTGCATAGCAGGGAGTTAGATGTCGAAAAATTAAAATGGATTTATATAGTTACAATCAGACATCCACTAGTGTTAAAGCCGCTTGGATCATACTCCAAGCGGCTTTATGTGCTACATACACTGCTAATAATTCTACTACTCTCTTTTAATAATGCCTCTTTTCACAAGGAATGTGTGTCTTGTGCATTTTCTCCATAATCATCTCATTCATTTCCAATATACTGATTTAAGAAATCAGCAACACTCGTGTAGGCAGTAATATTATTTTTTAGTTTGACGAAAAAATGTCCTTCGTCTTCAAATCGAATATATGAAACTGGATGATCTCGTTCTTTTAGCTCATTAACGATTTGTTCTGTTTCTTCAATTGGAACGCGAGGATCATTGGCACCATGAAGCAACATTACCGGACATTTAATCTGATCAGTACGATGTAATGGATCTATCTCATCAAAAAAGTCCCCATCTGCTTCAATACATCCGTATTCTGCCTCTCTTAATTTACGGCGCCACGGACTTGTATTCTGTAAAAACGTTTTAAGACTGGAAATACCAACAATATCAATTGCCGCAGACCACAAATCAGGATAATGCGTGATGGCAGCAAGAACCATAAATCCACCATAACTGCGGCCCATAATTGCGATTTTATTTGGATCAGCATTTCCTTCTGTCTTTAACCATTCTACTAAATAAGTAAGATCTTGAACTGAATGCATTCGTTTTCGAACATCATCAAGATGAGTGTATGCTTTCCCGTATCCAGTACTACCACGAACATTCGGTGTACATACTGCATACCCTCGATTTAAGAAATATTGAAGAAAAGGGTTGTAAACGGCACGAATCTGACTTTCAGGCCCCCCATGAACAAATACTACTACTGGAAGCTTCTCATTTTTAACCTGTTGTGGTTTATAAAAAAACGCTGGTACTTCTAACCCATCAAATGAAGTAAAATGAATAAGCTCTGGTTCCACTAGCGCATGTTCCACAACAGGGGACTGTGATACATAGGTAAGTCGAGCATTTTTCTTTGTTTTTAAATCCAACTCCCATATGTCTGAGGGGTGTGTTGCCCCATTTAAAACATAGGATAATCTAGCATCATCTTGTGAAAAAGTAATATTTGTAATAACTCCGTTTGGTGTATCCCACGATTCAATGGTTTTATTCTGAAGGTTCAATAAAACTCCTTTAGAAATCCCGCCTTCATTGACTGAATACGCTAATAACTGTTTATTATTACTCATTTGTAAGCCTTCCAGATCCCAATCTCGTTGGTCAAGCCAAGTAAAATGGCTTGTTGCAAGATTAATCACTCCTAATCCTATAAATTCTTGATCTATATTAGTGAGAACATATATATGATCTCCATTCTTATTGAAGTTTGGGCATTCAAATCGTGCTTCTCCTTCATGCTTCGTTATCCAATTTACTTCCCCACTCTCAAGATGTAATAATCCAAGGTCATTATCTAGATTAGAGTTAGCCTTTTGAATAAGCAATAAATCACCACTTGGTGACCATTTTATTGCAAAATAAAGTCCATCACCATCAAATACTTTTCGAATTTCATACGTTTCTAGAGATTGTATGTATATATCAAAATGTGCTATATTGCGACGATTACTTGCCCACGCTATCCACTTTCCATCTGGAGAGCTTCCGCCATAATGATGGATATAATCAGGTGAATCAGTTAATGAAATTAACTCCCCATCATCTTCTAAAAGAAATAACTGTTGACGTTCATTTACACCAGCATCCATTCCGATAATACGCTTTGTTGTTCCCGAGATATATTCCATAAAGATAATTCTTTCATCCGTGAAAGATATTTGCGTAGGCCAATCATTGCCCTTTTTTAATTCCCATACTTGCGGGAGCCCAGTAATATTTGTAATAAAATTTAAGCTTTCACCAGTTGGATGATATACAGGTTTTTCTGCTGTCCGTACATGTAAATATGGCTTTATTCCGATGAATTTCATTTTCTCTCTCTCCTTTTTTGACTCTTGATTAAAAAGAATATTCACACTATTAACTCTACCATATTTACACATTATTTTATTATTAAAAAATACATACGCAATAAACGCATTACATATACTGAAATTTAACCCTTCCAAAAGGATACCTTAAGAAATACGAATGAGAGCTG
>NZ_JBALQK010000092.1:2329-2821 GCF_036965845.1 Bacillus sp. JJ1127
CAGCTCTCATTCGTATTTCCTATCCCCGAAACCTTCCATGAATATTATTCCACTTATACGTCCCTGCCTCACTAAACTCTGCGAGTTCCATCGATAGTGCAAAGTACCGCTTTGCGGCTAGATCGGCGAAGTGCTCTTTCATCATATTGAAGATATGATTACATGTTTCTGTTTTATCTTCTTCTGTTCTGCCTGCACCGATTTTAAATGTAGCATGGACGAATGCATCATCTTCTTTTCCATCTGCAATATAGTAATCTTCTAGTTCAATTGCTCTTGAACGAATACCTCCTGTTGGAAAGATATCACTTCGTGAGATTAGTATGTGGTTTACTTTTTTTAATAAATCCGCAATATTCGCTTCTTCCTTTATATTATTTGTATACTCTACAATAAAATGCGGCATGCATATAGCTCCCTTCTTTTTATGTATAACGAGAATGAGAGTAGCCTCTTTATTATATACATCCATTTTAATTTTCCGACATCTAA
>NZ_JBALQK010000092.1:2923-11904 GCF_036965845.1 Bacillus sp. JJ1127
AGATGCTCTCTCCCACCTAAAAAAAGGGTTTTATATCGGTTTTTTAATTGATGTATATATAGCTACTCTTTTGTTTTCCTTTCTATCGTTTAGAAAACTTTTCCTCACCAACAATTGTATTTATTAAGCGGCCAATTCCTTCAATTTCCGTAATCACTTCGTCTCCAACCGCTGTATTAACCAGTCCTTCTGGCGTACCTGTTAAAATAATATCTCCTTTACTTAGCGTCATAAAGCTGCTTAAGTATTCTATTAAAGATGGAATATCAAAGATCATATCTTTTGTTGTTCCTTCTTGTGTCAACTGGCCATTTACATACGTACGGAGCGTTAAGTTCATTGGATTGTCAATGTCAGCTGCATCTACAATCCATGGACCGATTGGCGTACATGTATCACGATTTTTCACCCTAAGGTTCGGGCGATAATAATTTTCTAAGTAATCCCGTATGGCATAATCATTCGCTACTGTATATCCTGCGACGTAATCATATGCCTCCTCTTTCTTTACATTTCGAGCTGTTTTACCAATTACGACTGCTAGTTCACATTCATAATGCATATACGTTGCGTCTTCTGGACGATACGTTTGACCACGGTGGCCGATGAATGTGTTAGGCCCTTTTAAAAAGACAAGCGGTTCTGTTGGCGCATTGAATGATAATTCTTTTGCGTGATCTGCATAGTTTAAACCTAAAGCAAATACTGTTCGTGGCTCAACTGGCGGTAGCCACATCACTTCTTCTTCCGATAGAAGACGTCCATCATCTAATTTCAACTGGCCATCTACTTCAGTAGCGTTATAAATGGCACCAGCGTATGCGACACGTGCTCTCTTCATCGTATCCCTCCTCTCACAAGTTCTTTTTCAAGTACAACCTTATTTTCTAAACTTCCAATTCCTTCAATCTCAATACGAATGATATCTCCGTCTTTTACAAAGGGAGGATTTTCCGGAACACCAACAAGCAGTATATCTCCTTCATTTAATGTCATAAATTCTGTCACATCAGCAATGAGGCGTGCTACTGGCCTAATTAAGTTTTCCGTATTATTCTCCTGCCGTAATACACCATTGATATATACTTGTATCTCTAAACGATCTGGATTTTCTACAGCATCTCGATCCATAATCCATGGACCAACTGGACAAAATCCATCGCGTGCTTTTTGCTTCACAGCGGGACGATATACGCTATTATGTGGCACGCTAATATCATTCACAATTGTATAACCAGCTATATATTCCAGCGCCTGCTCCTCACGTACTCCCGTTGCCCTCTTTCCGATTACAATGCCAAGAGCTGCGCCAACTTCTAACTCTTCTACTTCACTTGGCAACGGAATAGACATTCCCCTGGCAATAATCGTATTCGCAGGTTTTATATACAAAATAGGAGCACTTGGCGCTTGTTTATATGGTAATTCATGTACCGAATTTCCTAATGCCGCAAGTACTCCTTTATAATTCAACAATGTTCCATATATATTTCCTATAGTTGGAACATCTAATGTTAGTTCATTATTCTCATAATGCTTTCCATTCCATTTGATTATGTCTTCTACTAAATTTACTTCTCCTTCTTCTATCTGCTTCGCACCACAAAATTTAAACTTTATCTTACTCATTTTCTCACCCCTAATGAACAAATATTTACCTTAGTGATGACTAACACCCTTCACATCACTTCCTGTATTCGACTTCACTAATATTTCTTCAAAATTACCAGTCTTACTTCTTTTCGCAAATAGGATCGTACCTATATAAGCCCCTAAAAATCCTAACGGAATAGAGACAATTCCTGGAGATGTTAACGGGAATAATGGTTCTCCAACAAAGAGCGCCTGCCCTGGTTTTGGACTCCACACACTTGGACTTAGTGCAACAAGAATCATACTTCCAAATAAACCAACGAGCATTCCTGTAATAGCTCCAGCTATATTAAAACGCTTCCAATATACAGTAAATAAAATAACCGGTAAATTAGAACTCGCTGCAACCGTTAACGCTAGTGAGGCAAGAAATGCAACATTCATTTTTTGAACAAATAACGCTAGAATAATAGAAAAGATGGTGATCCCAATAGATGCAAGCCGCGCCATACGAAGCTGTTCTTTCTGGGTCGCTTTTCCTTCCCGAATAATTTCATTGTAAAAATCGTGAGAGAATGCAGTAGCACCTGTTACAACAATACCTGCTACTACAGCAAGAATAGTCGCAAAGGAAACAGCTGATATAACAGCGAATAATATGTCACCACCTAATATTTTTGCAAGTAACGGTGCAGCCATATTTCCAGCTGGATTTGCCGCCATAATATCTGCAGCCCCGACAAATTTCGCTGCCGCGAACCCTAAAAATATTACCATGATATAAAATAAGCCGATGATCCAAATAGAATACACGACGGATTTCCGTGCCACTTTTGCGTTTGGCACTGTCAAAAAGCGACTAAGAACATGTGGAAGCCCAGCTGTACCAAGAATTAACCCGAGTGTTAATGAAAATGCATCTAACCCATTCGTATATTTTGCACCTGGATTTAAATAGGCTTCTTTTAGAGGAGTAGCTGTTTTCATTTCTTCAAAAATCCGTAAAATATTAAAATCAAATTTAGTCATTACCATCATAAAAATAATAAATGTCCCGCCTAACAGAAGAAAAGCTTTTGTAATTTGAACCCAGCTTGTAGCTGTCATGCCACCAAAAATAACAAAAATGAGCATAACAAGTCCCACAATGACTACCGATATTTCATAATTAATATTTAATAATAACTTAAATAATGATCCTGCTGCTACAAGCTGTGCAAGCATATAAAAAACAGAAATCACAAGTGCATTAAATGCAGTAACACCACGAATCTTTTTATTTTGAAAACGCTCCGTGATCATGTCTGCTAGCGTATACTTTCCAAGATTCCGAAGAGGTTCAGCTACTAACAGTAATACAACTAAATAGGAGACAAGTGCACCGTACATTAAGAAGAAACCATCATATCCAAAAAGTGAAATCGCTCCAATTAAACCTAAAAAAGAAGAAGCTGACATAAAGTCACCAGCGATGGCAAATCCATTTTGCCATCCCTTCAATCCCCCTCCGGCTGTATAAAAAGAGCTCGCATTACTTGTTTTTTTCGAGGCATAATATGTAATCAAAAGTGTAATCACAACAATCAATCCAAACATTGTCACAACTTTAAAATCCATCTGCTTGTCTCCCTTCTGCCTCTTCTGTTAATACTTCCTCAGCTAATGTATCAAAATAGGCTGCTTTTTTTACATATAAATGACAAATTACCCCTGTCATCACGAATTGTGCAAAAGCAAATATCCAGGCCCATGATATTGCACCAATAGCCGGCTTTGTTAAAATATCGGTATCTAATGTTAAAATAGGCAGAAGTAATGCAAAACAAATGAAAAAAATCGTAACGGAAACGGTAAACTTCTTTCTAGCATTCAATAATTCTTTAAATTTTTCCGAATTGGCAATCTTCTTATAATTTATGTTTTTACTGGATTTTATCATATAAAACCCACCTCACCCTTTACTCAGTTTTATACCAATTTAACGCTTCTCTTTATTTTTCACATTACATCGCTAAATCGCCCGACAAAAAATATCGATTCATATCATATGCATGTTGTTTCCCAAAAATATATTGAATCCATTTTACTTTCACATGTTTTTGCGATAAATCTACAGAGCAGTTTGATAACTGAAGAAGGAGAGATTGCACATCATTATGCTGGGAGATTTGTTGGCATACGCCTTTATATACACGATTATCTATTTCTACTTCAACATGATAGACACCATGTACTGGTAGCATGTAATCTTTATCTACTAAAATTTCGGCAAACCTATAGATTTGATAAAAAGAAGCTGATTTTTTCACTCTTCCTCTTATCTCGTAATAATCACCAAGGTACGCCGGAATATCGTGTGCTGATCCCATTGCAAGCAACTGCCGAATGGCAGTTGAACTAATTTTGTTATGACTATGCTCTATTTTTGGAATCGTTGTAACATCAAATCGTTTCTGGCCTTGTTCTTTCAGTAACAGCATATTTCCTTGGCCCTTATATCCATAGTGATAGTCGAAACCAGCAACAACATGCTGGCATCGAAATCCTACAATATATGTTTCTACAAATTCTTCATGGGATAGGCGGGCAAATGTTGGATCAAATTTCACCACGATTAGTTTTTCAACCCCCATATTTTTAAAGCGTTCTTCTTTCACTTGCAAAGGAGTTAAATATTTCATTGGACCTTTAGAGGAATCAATAATGTCTCTTGGGTGCGGATAAAAAGTCATTACAGCAAATGTTATATTTTTCTGACGTGCAATCTCTTTCGCCGCCCTAATCAACTGTTTATGCCCCATATGAACTCCATCAAAAAAGCCAAGTGCAAGCACACATTCTTCAGCTTCATCTCGTAACGCTTTAGAAATTGGATGTTGAATATACATCGTCTTCACCTTAACACCTACCCCTTTTCATTAAACTGTTCACTTCACAAAAGGTGATTTCCTATAATATCTGTCAATCTACAAAACAAAATCTGGTTTTCGTTGTTCTAACGTAGGACTTGCTTCCTGTATTCTTTCACCTGTTTCAATATCTAGAAATGGTGATGTCTCATTAAACCAGCTATCCGGTGCTTTATGCCCCCAGAATGTTTGGCGTCTTGGATCATTTAAATCCCAGCGCACTGGATTAAAGTCTGGATCACTTGTTAAATAATCCCCGTTATAAAGTTCGATTCGATACCCATCTGGATCCCGTAAATATAAGAAGAACGCATTGGATAATCCGTGACGACCAGGTCCTCTTTCAATATTTGCTCCATAACCGAGAGATGCAAGTACATCACAGCAATGAATAAGTGCCAACGGGTCTGGTAACCAAAAACCAATATGATGAAGCCTTGGCCCTTCTCCATTCATAAATGCTTGATCATGCACAGTTTGTTTTCGATGAAGCCAAGCTGCCCACACGCGATCATCTTCTGTTGCTGTATATTCGGAACACGCAAAACCGAGTTCATTTACAAAGAAATTGTAAGCTTTCTCCACATCAGGGACAGCACAATTCACATGATCAATTCGCTGGATTCTTGCTCCTCTATACTGATCATAACGCTGAATCATACGCTCCGCACCTGTCATCTTACAGAAGAATTCAAGCGGCATACCTGATATATCATGTACATGTAATGCTCTTCCAAGCGCATATTGTGTCCCTTCCTCTTTCCACTTTGTTTTTAATCCTTTTGATTGGAAAAACGCTGCTAGTTTATCTAAATCTTCTTCACTCTTTACTTTATAACCGAGTGCCTGAACGCCTAGCTGATCTGATTTTTTTAGTACTAAACTGTGATGAACATGCTCTTCTAATCCTCTTAAGTAAATGTGTTCTTCATCACACTCTGTTTCGATAAAACCTAAAGCGTTTACATAAAATTCCCTTGAGCGCTCCAAATCCTTTACATGAATTACCGCTCTTGCAATTCGAATAATATTAAAATCCATCCCTTCCACCTCCGAGTTTCTTTTTCTATCCTTTTATGCTTTTTCTACCAACTCTTCAGAACGATTTAAAAACTCTGTTACACGATCCACATACACTTGTTTATCGTAGCCGTTGTACAACGCACTTGCCATTCTAACTGGATCTCCAAAAAAGAAACGCTCATATAATGTCTGTCTCGTACCAAATGCACTCATACAAACGTCCCAAGCAAGTCGGTAAAGTTTAACGCGATTATACGCATCCCCGTTTGCTGCTTGTAAATATTTATCTAAATCTGGACGTAAATCTGACTTGAAGTCTAACTCTGATGGAATCGCCATTAAGCCACTTGCTCCAAGTAATTGCATAATTTCACTGAACCTTGGATAAATTTTTGGGTAATAATGACGCGCAACGTTTAATGGTGTAAAGTCTGGTGTCATAATGCCCCACTTATCCAGCTTTGCATTTGCCTCTGCCGCTGTCACATACGCTTTCACAGTCTCCAGCGCCATAATGACTTCTGACATCTTCTCTTGTACGTGTTGAAACTGACCAATATTGATTGTTTCTACCATTAACTGAAGAATGCCTAATACAAATTCGGTTTTCGCAATATTTTTTGAGACAACTTGATGTGTCATATGAACAACTGCATTGCTCTCATTGTAAGCTTGGTTACAAACCCCTACATCACCTAGAGCGAATACACGATTCCAAGGCACCACAACATCATCAAATACAACAATTGTATCCATCTCTTCAAAGCGTGATCCGAGCGGATGATCAAAATGGGACTTCCCATAATCAAACGATTCCCGGCAAATAAACTTTAATCCCGGTGTGTTATTTGGAATCGAAAACGCATATGCATATGGATTTTCCTCTTCGGATTGTTTTAAAAGAGTTGAAGGGAATACCATAATTTCATCTGTAATTCCACCCTGCGTTGCTAGTAAACGTGCTCCTCGAATCACTACGCCTTCAGAGGTTTTCTCTACAATGCGAGCTGCGATATAAGGATCAGGTAATTGAGCAGCATTTACAGCACGATTCACTTGAGGCTGAATTAATGTATGCGTTAAAGACAAATCATTCTCCCTGCAATATTCATAGTATTCAGCCATATTTTTCGCATAAAATGCATCCTGCTTTCCAAACATTTCTGAAGCCGATCCGTAAGCCATCATACCAGCATTAATATAATCTGGAGAGCGTCCCATCATGCCGCCGTTATACTTCGCCCATTCTTGTATCATCTTGCGGCGCATTTCTAGATCTTCTTTTGTTTTTGGTTGTAGAAACGAAGTACCTACACGCTCTCCCGTAGTCGGAGAAATATAAGTCATATACTCCGCTTTCTCTTTGTCATGCTGCATATCATATAACTCAGATTGCGTTTTCATAACTCCTTTAAAAGCGGGATGTTCTGAAATCTTCCCTTCTACTCTCTTCCCGTCAATCCACACATTTGCGTTCGCTTGATCTACTCTTTCAATATATTCTTTTCCCGTTTTTGCTGGCATTTCACTCTCCCCTTTCGAAAAACTATTATTTATATAAATCCGTTTTAATTTTTCGACATCTACATCCCTGCTATGCAGAATAAAAACTAACCTATACTCGCTTACTCTTTCTGTTTTTACTTCGCATGTGGCAGAAAAGGTCCTGACCGCTTCTATGCATNNATTGATGTATATATAGAAAGTCATTCCCGCTATTTGTTCCTAACGTCTATTTCTTTTTTCCAAACTTCGGAATATGATGCTCTCCAATCGCAACATGGATTACCTTTGGTTCTGTATAAAATTCAAAAATTGCATAGTGACCGCCTTCTCTTCCAATTCCGCTATCTTTTGCTCCACCAAACGGAATACGAAGATCGCGTACATTTTGCGCATTTACCCATAACATTCCTGCTTCGATCGACTGTGCAAGACGATGGCCTCTCTTTATATCATTTGTCCAAACGTAACCAGCAAGGCCATATCTGACGTCATTTGCAATTGCGATTGCTTCTTCTTCTGTTTCAAATTCAATAACAGCCATAACAGGACCAAAAATTTCTTCTTGGCATACACGCATATCATTTTTTGCATGTAATAATAAAGTTGGTGGTACAAAGTTCCCTGCCTTAATCTCTTCTGGAACAATCCCTTGTACAACCTCACAACCTTCTTCTTTTGCAAGCTCAATGTACTCTTGTACTTTTTGAAAATGTTCTTTTTCAATTAAAGGTCCGAGTTCTGTTGCTGGGTCCATCGGATCACCCATCGTAATATATCCCACACGTTCTTTTAATTTTTCAATGAACTGATCTTTAATATTTTTGTGAAGTAATAAACGAGAATTTGCTGTGCAGCGCTCTCCGTTAAATGAGAAAATCCCCCAAACAGTCGCATCTAAGGCACGCTCTAAATCTGCATCATCAAATACAATAAGAGGGGATTTACCGCCAAGTTCCATTGATGTTTTTTTTAGCGTGTCAGCAGCATTTCTAATAATGATGGCACCTGTCGTTGTTTCGCCCGTAAATGATATCGCTTTCACATCTTTATGTGCAACAAGAGCCGCACCAGCAGTTTCTCCAAACCCATGAACCACATTAAATACTCCTTTTGGCACTTCTGCTTTATCAATAATTTCCGCAAGCTTGTTAACTGTTAAAGGAGATAATTCAGCAGGCTTCAAGACAACCGTATTCCCAGTAGCTAATGCTGGAGCAACTTTCCAAGTTTCTAACATGAACGGTGCATTCCATGGGGTAATAAGTCCAACAACCCCGATTGGGTTATACACAGTGTAGTTAATAAATTCACGGTTAACTGGATACGATTCACCATGTAATTTCGTTTGAACCATTCTTGCATAAAAGCGAAAATTTTCAGCTGCTCGAGACGTCATGTTTCTCGTTTGACTAATAGGAAGACCCGTATCTAATGCTTCCAAATATGCGATTTCTTCTATTTCTGCATCAATTAAATCTGCAATGCGATTTATATATTTCATTCTCTCTTCGACTTTCATCTTACCCCATGGCCCCTTTTCAAAAGCCACCTTTGCTGCAGTTACTGCCGCATTTATATCTGCAGTACTACCCTCTGCTACTCTATTAATCTCTTCATTTGTAAACGGATTCATATTTGTAAATACTTTACCTGATTGCGCAGGTATAAATTCCCCATTAATATATAAATCTATATTTTCCACTTGCTCATGCACTCTATATTTTTGAGCATTCTTTGCTTCCGTATGCATCCTCTTCCCTCCACAGCTCAGTTATTTTACCCCTTTAACGTATTTTCGAAAGAAGTCCCCATCTTCAAGCGCGTGACGGGCAAGAGCCCAGCGGTAAGGTGGGGATGAATTTTGGTTAGGCATAGCCTAAAATAACTCTTGGCAAATACACGCATGTTTTGCCCATCCATATCAGGATGTAGTTTCCCTTCGCCAATGTT
>NZ_JBALQK010000093.1:0-4759 GCF_036965845.1 Bacillus sp. JJ1127
AAAGTCTAAATGTATTTGTATATAAAAACGCCTTAATAAGATCTAAGACGGTTTTTCCCTCTTTATTTGTAAACGGTATGAGAAATTGAATACATTATGTCAAAATGAATAAAAAACCAGCAAAAAATGTAAAGGAAATAATCTCACCTGTTCTATCTTTGAAGTGTAAAAATTGGATTATCCTCTTAATTTTTTGAGCAAGAAAATTTTGGCTCAAAAATTGCATGAATATTTAAAAAATAAAGGGGGTTTTGGAATGCGATATATAAAATACACAGTTCGTTGAAAGCGTTTTCTGTTTAGTTATCAAACTTTACATGGAAATTAGATAGAGAAATTAGGAGGAATGATAGGTGGGAAAAGAAGTTGGTTTAAAACGTTCATTGGGACTTTGGTCAATTGTCATGCTAGGTGTCGGGTATATGACGCCGATGGTGGGGTTTGATACATTTGGAATCGTTTCTGAAAAAACGGACGGGCATGTTCCAGGAGCTTATCTTATTGCATTAGCAGGAATGTTATTTACAGCTGCAAGCTACGGCAAAATGGTAAAGGTTTTTCCTACCGCGGGATCTGCTTATACGTATACACAGAAGACAATTAGTGCAAGGCTTGGATTTCTTGTTGGATGGTCAGCGTTATTGGATTATTTGTTTTTACCAATGGTGAACGCGCTATTAACGAGGATTTATATGTCCGCACTTTTTCCAAGTGTTCCTTCTTGGCTATGGGTCGTTGGATTTGTCCTACTGATTACACTGATAAATATTATTAGTGTAAATGTTACTGCTAATTTCAATACATTCTTAGTAGTGTTTCAAATATTAGTAATGGTTGTGTTTGTAGTCCTTGTTATAAAAGGATTGATAGCAGGAGAAGGAACTGGAGAAGTCTTTTCCATTCAGCCGTTTTTTCAATCAGATATACACATATCATCGTTAGTTGCAGGGGCCACAATTCTTTGTTTTTCATTTTTAGGTTTCGATGCGGTAACTACATTTTCGGAAGAAACACCAAACGCGAAGAAGACAATTCCTCGGGCTATTTTTCTCACCGCTTTAATTGGCGGAGTTTTATTTATTGTTACTACGTACTTCACACAATCCTTTTTCCCAGATGCATCCATATTTAAAGATCAAGAATCAGCGGCACCAGAAATTGCACTATACGTTGGCGGAAAATTATTTCAAACTTTCTTTTTAGTAGGGACATTTATGGGAACAATGGCATCAGGTTTAGCTTCTCATACAAGTGTGTCGCGATTATTATACGTAATGGGGCGAGATAATGTAATCCCGCAGAAGATATTCGGATACATTCATCCTCGCTTGCGAACTCCAGTATATAACATTATTTTTGTCGGAGTTATTTCACTTTCCGCTATATTTATCGATTTAGAAACAGCAGCATCACTTATTAACTTCGGAGCGCTTATTGCATTTACATTTGTTAATTTATCTGTAATTGCTTACTATGTTGTAAAGCAAAAAAGATATAAAACAGTAAAAGACTTTTTAAATTTCTTAGTTCTGCCTATTTTAGGAGCAGGTACAGTAACTGTTTTATGGTTTAACCTCAATATTAATTCGCTTATTCTTGGACTTAGCTGGGCTGCCGTTGGAATTGGTTACCTGTTATATATTACGAACATGTTTCGGTCAGCTCCGCCGCAAATGCATTTTGAAGAGGTACAGGAAATGTAAAATAACAAAAGACATCGGAATCTTTCCGGTGTTTTTTATTTTGGAGGTTTTAAAATCATGCAATATTGCATAAGTCATTCAACAATTCATAAGGAACGAGAGAAAATTTGTAAATCAGTGTTAGAGAGAAGGCTGAAAAGGGAGCATAAACATTATATTTTTATTTGGCACGATTATTGCTTTATAAAACTAGTAAAAATATATAAATGAGGTGTTATCGTGGCAATTCAATCAGAAAAAAATACAACTCAATCTGTACAGGGAAAAATTGAGGTTGAAAATCCTTTAGAGGAATTTCAGTCTATATTAAAAGAGGCACTCCAAGTCTTACGTTATCCAGAGGAAGTATTCGAATTTCTTAAAAGGCCGATGCGCTTTTTAGAAGTAAGTATTCCTGTTCGAATGGATGATGGAACAACAAAAGTATTTCAAGGGTACCGTGCCCAGCATAACGATGCAGCAGGGCCAACAAAAGGTGGCATTCGGTTTCATCCAGATGTTACAGCTGAGGAGGTAAAAGCGCTTGCTGGTTGGATGAGCTTGAAATGTGGAGTAACCGGACTTCCATATGGAGGGGCAAAGGGCGGGATTATTTGTAATCCGCAGGAGATGAGTTTTAGAGAACTAGAGTTACTTAGTCGCGGTTATGTAAGAGCAGTGAGCCAAATTGTTGGGCCTACTAAAGATATTCCAGCTCCTGATATGTATACAAATGCTCAAATCATGGCTTGGATGCTAGATGAATATGATCATATTAGAGAATTTGATTCTCCAGGCTTTATAACTGGAAAACCATTGATGCTCGGGGGATCACAAGGGCGGGAAACAGCTACTTCTAAAGGAGTATTGTATACACTTCAGTTAGTGAGTGAGCTGAAACATATTCCACTCCAAAATATGCGAGTAATCATTCAAGGGTTTGGAAACGTTGGAAGTCATTTAGCAAAATATTTATATGATATTGGTGTGAAAGTGGTAGGAGTATCTGATGCTTTAGGCGGCATTTACAACCCAGATGGTTTAGATGTTCCTTATTTGCTAGAAAATCGAGATTCGTTTGGAGTAGTATCGAACCTCTTTAGTAAAACAATCTCTAATCAAGAGTTGTTAGAAAAAGAATGTGATGTACTCATTCCAGCAGCAATTGGAGGAGTGATTACGAAACATAATGCAAAAAGGCTTGGATGTAAGATTGTAATTGAGGCTGCAAATGGTCCGACAACAAAAGAAGCGATCACAATGTTAGAAGAGAAAGACATTTTGGTTGTTCCAGATATTCTAGCAAACTCTGGAGGGGTTATTGTTTCTTATTTTGAATGGTGTCAAAATAACCAAGGGTATTATTGGACAGAGCAATATGTCGATCAATGCTTAAAGGAGAAAATCACATCTAGCTTTTCTGATGTATTCAATACTTCAAAGCATTTTGGAGTAAATATGAAAATTGCTGCTTATATAGAGGGCGTTCGTAAAATTGTAGAGGCATCGCGCCTAAGAGGTTGGTTGCATTTTTAACCTTTTAACAAAGGGAGGAATAAAATGGAGCTTGATATTTTATTAGCAGAAATTGAAAGACAACCAATCGGTTATTATTGCATCGTGTCGAATTGTCATCGATATGATAATAAATCCATTTTCATTTTTCGACATCTAAATCTCTGCTATGAAAAATACAAAGTAACCTACATTCGTTTACTCTTTCTGTTTTTACTTCGCATGTGGCAGAGAAAGGCCCTGACCGTTTCTATGCATGGCCAGATCCTCTCTTCCACCTAAAAAGAGAGGTTTTATATGGTTTTTTAATTGATGTATATATAGAAGATTTTCGAAGTTTTTTCCATAGGATTTTTCAGTCACAAATGTTGGCAGAACAATATTAATAGAATAAAAGAAGGGAATGATTCATTTTGTATTATGAGATCGTTACGAGCCCATGCTATGGAACAGTTGAAAAAGTGTCTATTGATAAGGACTCCCGAATTTACGAATGGGAACCACTGTTTGCGATTAAAAATATGAATGGTCAGCTGGAAGTAATTAAAACGGGATGTAGTGGAGAAGTACAATCTTTAGAAGTAGAAGCAGGAGATAAGGTAATTCCAGGGATGGTATTAGCTTATATTCAAGAAGATCTTTTAATTAGTGGTAGTGATTAATTGGAGAATAAAAAGGAAGATGGAAGCATTCATCTTCCTTTTTTTATTAAACAAAGGAAAAGGGTTTATTGTCAGATTAATTAAAAAAATCTGTCTTTAATGATACAATACAAGTTAAGGAGTTCAAAGGAGGGTTAGCGGAATGTTTTCCATTGCTCATAAAAAAATTAGACCGATTGTTTCTCTATCTATTGATCAACTTGAGAAGGAAGGAAATATAGATGTTAAAAATATAAAAGAACCTTTTCTGTTTTTAAAAAAGGAAGATCAATTATTTGCATACGTCCATGTGGAAGATCTGCTATCAAGAAATGAGGGGGTAACTGCCGGAGCGTTACTTTCAAATGCTGTTTCACTAGATACAATCTGTCACCTTAGCAAAAATATTTCTTTAACAGCTCTCTTTCAAATTATTGGGGCACCTATTGCCATTGTGAAAAATGAAATAGGAGAGTTAAAAGGGTACATAAGAAGAGAGGATGTTTTTGCGGAATTATTTAAGCAAGAAAATAAAAGTGTAGATATACTAAAAATCATTTTAATGTCTATTCCAATGGGGATTTTTGTGGTAGACCGGGAAAAGAAAATTGTAAATTGTAATGAATCTGGTTTAAAGATGATTAAATCTACTTCTGAAAAAGTACTGAATGTACCAGCAGAACAGATTTTTAATGGGGAACATATTAACAATGTATATGCAACGGGAAAAACAATTTTAAATCAGTTACAACTAACAAGTGAAATGGGAGTATTAGTTGATTACAGTCCGATTCCTAGCTTCGATCAAAGCATTGAAGGAATAGTTATTATTGTACAAGATTTACCAATGGTTGAAGATATGGCCATGGAAATTGAATATATAAAGGATTTAAATAAAGATTTGCATGCAATCTTATCTAG
>NZ_JBALQK010000093.1:4831-11885 GCF_036965845.1 Bacillus sp. JJ1127
CAATGATTTTTGGGGAGGAGATTTAAAGGATCTTTTAGGAAAAAACCTTTTAGATTTAGAGCGAAAAGGTTTATTTAGTCCATCTGTTACTCGTTTGGTACTAGAACAAAAGAAAAAGGTATCGATTGTACAAGAAACAAAAAGTGGTCGAAAAATATTAGCGGTTGGAAATCCTGTGTTTAATGAAACTGGAGAACTGCATCGCATTATTATTGCATCAAGGGATATTACAGAGGCAACGAGATTAAAGACGGAATTGCATGAGATGAAAAAGATATCTGAACAATATAAGAAGGAATTGGACAACTTTAAAAATAAAGATCGTTTTCTTAAGAAGCTTATTTATTGTAGTCCGAAAATGGAACAAATTATTAATCAAGCTAAAAAAATAGCTGATTTTTCTTCTAATGTTCTTATTTCTGGAGAATCGGGTGTTGGAAAAGAAGTGATTGCCCAAGCCATTCATCAACTGGGAAATCGATCTTCAAAGCCATTTTTAAAATTAAATTGCGGTGCAATTCCAGAATCATTATTGGAAAGCGAACTGTTCGGATATACGAAAGGTGCTTTTACCGGTGCTGATAAAAATGGAAAAGAAGGATATTTTAAGCGAGCGGATCAAGGGATTTTATTTTTGGATGAGATTGGAGAAATGCCTTTACATTTGCAAGTGAAATTACTTCGGGTGTTACAAGAGCAAGAAGTCATTCCAATCGGAAGCACAGTACCTACGAAAATAAACGTTCAAATTATTGCGGCCACAAATAAAAGCCTCGAAAAAATGGTGGAAGCTGGTACGTTCCGTGAAGATTTATTTTATCGCTTAAATGTAATTCCACTGCACGTTCCCCCGTTAAGGGAACGAATGGAAGATGTTCCAGTACTCGCATTTCATTTCTTACAACAGTTAAATGAAAAATATAATAAAAACTATCATTTAACTCCTGATGCACTAAATTTACTAGAATTTTATTCATGGCCAGGAAATGTACGAGAATTACAAAATATGATTGAACGTTTAGTAGTATCAGCAGATGAACCAGTTATTGAAGCCGAATTTGTTAGCAAATTTTTAACCCCTGGTTATGACTTTAAAAAATCAAAGCCAGTTATTACAAGGGTCTTACCATTACAAGAAGCATTACATTCTGTAGAAGAGCAATTAATCTTACTTGCGATGAAGCAGTATAAAACAACGACGAAGGCCGCAAAAGCACTTGGAATTAGTCAATCTTCGGTTAGTCGTAAATATCAAAAAATCATGAATGAAAAGGAAATACCAGTTGATGCAATTTCATATTTCTAAAAGAGAAAGGGGAAGTCTACATGGACTACTCCTTTCTCTTTGTTATTTTTACTGTAATTATGCAAAATGTAATAATCTATGCAAAAATGCATAAGTTCGTATGTTTTATTTGAAGAAATAGTCAGTTTTTGTATGATTCCTTCGTATTTCAAATATTGGCACAATTATTGCTTATATAATATATGAACGATCGACAAAGGGGGATTATATATAATGCTAGATTTAAAAATGTATCTAAATGGTGAATGGAGAGAGTCTAGTAATCAAGAGAAACGACCTATTATTAACCCTGCGAATGGCAAGGTTATCGCATATGCGCCTGAGGGAACAATCGAAGATGCAAAAGAAGCGATAGAAGTGGCAAGAGCGACTTTTGATAGCGGAATTTGGTCAGAAACATCCGCTGCTGAAAGAGCATCTTATTTATTTAAAATAGCAGATGAAATTGATAAAAATAAGGAAGAACTTACGCGTCTTGAAACGATGGATAATGGAAAAACACATCGTGAGGCAGAAGGTGACATTGGGGATGCGGCAGCTTGCTTCCGTTATTATGCTGGGCTTATTACAAAACCAGATGGACAAACATATCATGTAGCTGATCCAATGCAAGCTATGGTAGTCAGAGAACCAGTTGGTGTTTGTGGATTAATTGTTCCTTGGAATTATCCATTATTAATGAGTGTATGGAAAATTGCACCTGCTTTAGCGGCTGGAAATACGATTGTATTTAAACCGTCTGAGGTTACACCAATCACTGCAACAAAGTTATTTGAAATCTTTGAGAAAGTAGAGCTGCCAAAAGGTGTTGCGAATATGGTGATGGGTGCTGGCCCAACGGTAGGAAATGAGATTGCAGCAAGTGATAAAGTAGATATGATCTCCTTTACGGGAGGAACAAAAACAGGAAAACACATTATGAGAACAGCAGCAGATAACATGAAAAAGATTTCGTTAGAATTAGGCGGAAAATCACCTAATATTATTTTTGCAGATGCGGATTTTGAAACAGCTGTTGACTATGCACTGTTCGGTATTTATGCAGGTACTGGTCAAGTGTGTTCGGCAGGATCAAGAATCCTTGTTGAAGAAAGCGTTTACGATAAATTTGTTACTAGTTTCGTAGAACGTGCGAAGCAAATTAATGTTGGACCTGGTGATAACCCAGAATCAGAGATGGGACCACTTGTAAGTCAAGAGCATATGGAAAAAGTATTACGCTATATTGAGATTGGGAAAGACGAAGGAGCAGAAGTTGCTTGCGGAGGAAATCGTATACTGGCGGATGGAAAAGGTGATGGTTTCTTTATTGAACCAACAGTCTTTGTCAATGTAAAACCTGATATGCGTATTGTGCAGGAAGAAATTTTTGGTCCTGTTGTAGTTATCCAAAAGTTTAAGGATGAACAGGAAGCAATTGAGCTAGCAAACGGTACAGATTACGGTTTAGCTGGAGGAGTATTTACAGTTGATGGCGCAAAAGCGATGCGTGTAATCCGCAAGCTTCGCGCAGGGATTACGTGGATTAATAGTTATCATCCAACATACAACGAGGCGCCTTGGGGTGGATATAAGCAAAGTGGTATCGGTCGTAGTTTAGGAACGTTTGGTCTAGAAGAATTCCAAGAAATTAAGCAGATTAATATAAATCTAGAAGTAGAACCAATTGGTTGGTTTGCAAATAAAAAGACTATAGGAGTGAAATAGATGGGGACAAATGTAAAAAGTAAATTCAATGAGCAGGATGTAAACAATTCAAATGTAACTGAGTATATTACGAAAGTACTGCAATTAATTGAAAAAGAAAAGGTCTCTGAAGAAGAGGCTAACTGGATCCAAAAAGAAACAGTAGATGGATTTAGAGAGCATGTCAATCCTGGTTTTCTTGCATATAGAAAAACAGTAACAAAAGATGGGCAATTTGCAGCAGTAGAATGGTCTGATGAAGGATCTTGCTTTATGGATATCAATGGTAAAAAATATATTGATTGTTTAGGTGGATTCGGAATTTATAATGTTGGACACCGTAATCCAAAAGTGGTAAAAGCTGTAACGGATCAATTAAAGCGTCAAGCATTGCATAGTCAGGATTTACTAGATCCACTTCGTGCGATTCTTGCAAAGATTTTAGCAGATATTACACCTGGGGATTTGAAATATGCTTTCTTTACAAATAGTGGGACAGAAAGTGTGGAGGCGGCATTAAAACTAGCAAAAATGTATAGTGAACGAACAACTTTCATTTCAACAACACGTGCCTTCCACGGTAAGAGTCTTGGCTCTTTATCTGGAACAGCAAAAGGAATGTTCCGTAAACCATTCTTACCATTAATTCCAGGTTTCCGTCACGTTCCATTTGGCGATATTGAGATGATGAGAAAAACATTTGAAACATGTGCATTAGTAGGGGAAGATGTTGCAGCTGTTATTTTAGAACCAATTCAAGGGGAAGGCGGTATTATTTTACCTCCAGAAAATTATTTGAAACAAGTAAGAGAACTTTGTGATGAATTTGGATCACTACTTATTTTTGATGAAGTACAAACGGGAATGGGACGTACAGGGAAAATGTTTGCTGCAGAATTATATGATGTAGTACCAGATATTATTTGTCTTGCGAAGGCATTTGGCGGAGGCGTAATGCCAGCAGGTGCAATTGTTGCCAAAGAAAAAGTATTCCAAAGTTGGTTTGAGAACCCATTCATGCATACAACAACGTTTGGTGGAAATCCACTTGCATGTGCTGCTGCAATTGCAACAATCCAAGTATTATTGGAAGACAAATTACCAGAACGAGCTGCAGAAGTTGGGGAGTATTTCTTAAACGGATTGAAAAAAGCAGCAGAAGGACATGAAGACAAAGTATTTGAAATTCGTGGCCAAGGTTTAATGATTGGTATTGAATTCCATAAAGATGAAATTGGTTATGAAGTATCGAAAGCAATGTTTGATCAAGGCATCCTTGTTGCAGGAACGTTAATTAATTCAAAAACAATTCGTATTGAACCGTCTCTTACAATTAGTTATGAAGAAGTAGATACGGTAATCAATACTTTCAAATCAGTGTTAGCACAAGTAAAAGTACAATAATCATTCCATACAATAACGTGTAAAAACAAACCAGTAAAACTACCATGTTTATGTTCGCTCTAATTGGTTTTACTGGTTTTTACTATAGGAGGAGAAGGGGTTGGAGGGAGCATTACACGGAATCAAAATTATTGATTTATCTCGGGTTCTTGCCGGTCCTTTTTGTACGATGATTCTCGGTGATTTAGGAGCCGAAGTAATAAAAATTGAGAATACGGGAAATGGCGATGATACAAGAGGATGGGGACCACCTTTCGTAGGGGGAGAAAGCGCTTATTTTCTTTGTGCAAATCGTAATAAAGAGTCGCTTACATTAAATTTAAAGTCAGAAATGGGAAAGGATGTTTTGAAAAAACTTGTTTCTCATGCTGATATCGTTGTACAAAATTTTAAGCCTGGAACACTTGAGAGAATGGGACTTGGTTATGAAGTGTTACAAGAGGTGAAGGAAGACATTATTTTAGCTTCTATTAGTGGCTTTGGTCAAAAGGGACCTGCTTCACATCTTCCTGGTTATGATTATATGATTCAAGCGATGAGTGGGCTTATGAGTATAACAGGAGGAAAGGATGAAGAGCCTGCAAAAGTGGGAGTTGCGATTGCAGATGTGCTCACAGGCCTTTTTACGTGTATCGGGATTTTAGCCGCCTTACAGCACCGAAATAGAACAGGAGAAGGGCAAGAAATTGATATTTCTTTATTTGATTCACAATTAGCGGCATTAGTAAATGTAGCAAGCAATTATTTGTGTACAGGAGAATTGCCAAAGAGACTTGGAAACCAGCATCCGAATATTGTTCCGTATCAAGTATTTCAGGCGGAGGATGGAGATCTTGTGGTTGCAGTTGGAAATGATGAACAGTTTCATAAGTTTTGTTTGTTACTTGGTAGACAAGATTTATCTCGTTTAGATCGCTATAAAACAAATGCAAATCGTCTTTTGCATAGGGAAGAACTTGTAGACATGATTGCAAAAGAAATGAAAAAGAAAAAGAAAGAGGACTGGAAACAACTTTTGGATGAAGCAGGGATTCCAAATGGACCAATTCTCAATGTGAAGGAAGCGCTAGAAACAGAGCAGGCAGTTTCGAGAGATATGACAATTCATATGGAACATCCAACCATTGAAAATCTTACACTTGTAGGTTCACCATTAAAACTTGCAAAGACACCAGTGCGGATGCAGAAACATCCGCCACTCCACGGGGAACATACAGAACAGATTTTGAAAAAACTAGGATATTCGCAGGAAAGCATTACGGAAATGAAAAAAAACCAATGGATATAAGGAGGAAGTAAAAATGAATTTTAATTTAACAGAAGAACAACAAAGTGTCAGAAAAGTAGTGAGATCATTTGTAGATAATGAAATTATTCCATATATTAAAGAATGGGATGAAAAAGGACATTTTGAAGAAAAGGTCTTGAAGCGTTTAGCTGAGTTACAGTTTATGGGCGTTTGTATTCCAGAGCAATATGGCGGTGTTGGTATGGATTATAATACGCTTGCTATTGTTTGTGAAGAATTAGAACGTGGTGACACAGTTTTCCGTACAGCTGTATCTGTACATACGGGATTAAATAGCATGACACTTCTCCAATGGGGAACAGAAGAACAAAAACAAAAGTACCTGGTTCCACAAGCGAAAGGTGAAAAAATTGGGGCGTTCGGTTTAACTGAACCAAATGCAGGATCAGATGTTGTTGCTATGCAAACAACAGCCGTAAAACAAGGCGATCACTACGTATTAAATGGATCCAAAACATGGATTTCTTTATGTGATGTTGCAGACCACTTCTTAATATTTGCAAAAACAAACTCAGAATTAAAGCACCGCGGTATTTCTTGTTTTATCGTAGAACGAACATTTCCTGGGGTATCAACAAAAGCGATAAAAGGAAAGCTTGGCATTAGAGCGGGCAATACAGGAGAAGTATTTCTAGATGATGTGAAAGTGCCGGTGGAAAATCTTCTTGGAGAAGAGGGAGAAGGATTTAAAATTGCAATGGCATCATTAGACAATGGCCGTTTTACGGTAGCGGCAGGAGCGTGTGGGCTCATTCAAGCAAGTTTAGAAGCGAGTGTAAAGTATTGTGAAGAGCGTAAAACATTTGGAAAAGAAATTGGAAAACATCAGCTTGTGCAGCAAATGATTGCGAAGATGTCTGCGAATCTTGAAATATCACGTTTATTGGTCTATAAAGCAGGATGGTTAAAAAATGAAGGGAAACGTAACACACAGGAAACATCTTTAGCAAAATGGATTGCTTGTGATGCTGCATTTGAAGCGGCAAATGATGCAGTGCAGGTGCACGGTGCCTATGGATATTCGAATGAATTCCCAGTAGAACGGTATTTACGAAATGCAAAAGCTCCAGTTATTTACGAAGGAACACGTGAAATTCATACGATTATGCAAGCGGAATACGCACTTGGATATCGTTCTGATAAGGAGCTTCGTAACATGTTACCGAAGTGGCCTTTTGAAGAAAATGAGGCAGAATTGGTAACAAAATAAAGTGGAACTTCCCTTAGTGGACGGCCTACTGCCCGCGAATAGCGGGATAAAATAAGAGGAAAGGCAGTGCGAATATGCACTGCCTTTTTATTATATTTTAAATGAAAAAAGTATTTACACCCTTTTTGTCTTAGTGTAC
>NZ_JBALQK010000094.1:0-24217 GCF_036965845.1 Bacillus sp. JJ1127
TATATAGGGTATATTTTTTATAGAGGGGGTTCTTTTTCTTTTTTCATTTCTTTTTCGATTTGTTGTGTAATGTTTACCCCCTCTGGAATTTTTTCTTTTTATATATTTTTCGTTTAGACGGCTGGGAGAAGTCGTCTTTTTTGCGCTGGTAATTGATTGCCAGTTTGTAAGGTTAGCTTTATAATTTAGTCATTCTTGTAGATCAAAGTGTAGCTGAAAAACCAAAAAGGATGTGTAAATAGTGAAATACGCTGTATATGTAAGGGTATCTACGGATCGAGACGAACAAGTCTCCTCTGTAGAAAACCAGATTGATATTTGTCGGTATTGGGTAGAAAAGAATGGTTTTGAGTGGGATGAAAATACTGTTTACTTTGATGATGGAGTATCAGGAACGGCGTGGCTAGAAAGACATGCTATGCAACTAATTCTAGCTAAAGCTAAAAAAAGAGAGATTGATACTGTTATTTTTAAATCCATACACCGGTTAGCTAGGGATTTGAAAGATGCCCTTGAGATTAAGGAGATTTTAGTAGGGCACGGGGTGCGTCTAGTAACAATAGAAGAAGGTTATGACAGTTACTATGAGGGTAAGAATGATATGAAATTTGAAATGTATGCGATGTTTGCGTCTCAATTACCGAAAACACTATCTGTTTCTATATCAGCAGCACTAGCGGCAAAAGTTCGACGAGGTGAATATGCTGGAGGGCGTGTACCTTACGGATATAATGTTGTTGATAAAAAGTATGTCCTTAATGAAGAAGAGAGCGCCGTTGTCCGGAAAATTTATGAACTGTATGAAAAAGGATTAGGGTATATAAAAGTTGCGAATTTCTTGAATGAAAAAGGATATGGCCCCAGGGATGGTGGTACTTGGTCATTTGCGTCTGTAAAAAACATTATCCGTAATCCCGTTTATAAAGGGGATCATGTAATGAACAAGTACACAAAAATAAAAGTTGATGGACGAAAGAAGCAAATATGTAATCCGAAAGAAAAGTGGGTTATTTTTGAAAACCATCATCCAGCTATAATTAACCGTGAACGTTGGGACAAGCTAAATGATCCAAACAGGGATAACAGCAAGAAAAGGCGTGTTTCGCTAAGAAACGAATTAAGAGGTATAGCATTTTGTGCACATTGTGGAGCAGTAATGAAGACCCATACCGCAGCGAAAAGAACAACCAAAGATGGTTCCATAACTAATTATGTATACATGATGTGTACCCGTTATAAAAATACAGGTACCCGTGAATGTGTTAGACATAAGGGGCTAACATATAGTGAGTTGCGTGAACTTGTATTACGTAGACTTAAACAAAAACAGTTAGATCTCGATAAGAATTTTGATATTAATCACGAAACAAGATATCAAGAAAAATTAAAAAAAGTAAAAAGAGATATTAGACAACTTGAGCTTAAAAGGGAACGTTTACTAGATTTATATTTAGAAGGTGAACGTATCGATAAGGATACATTCACACGTAGGGACATGAAATTAGAAAATGATATTAAAGAGAAAGAGTTGAAATTACTGAAATTAAGTGATGAAGAAGAACAGTTGAGAGAGAAAAAAGAAGTTAAAGAAGCATTTGACATGTTAGAACAAGCTAAAGATTTGTACCCTTCATTTCAAAAATTAATTAGCCGGATAAATGTAACACAGAATGGGGATGTTGATATTTATTACAGATTCGAAGAATAATTTTGTAGGTTATATTGACATATCACATCAGGCTCTGGGAAAACAACACTTATCAAGATGATTGCTGGCATTAGTGAGTCAACGACTGGTGAGGTAACAGCTCTAGGAACAAAAATGCCTAATCTAGATGAGATGAAGCGTATTGGGTATATGGCGCAAGCTGATGCCCTCTATGAAGAATTATCAGCTTATGAAAATGCCGATTTTATTGCGACAATGTATGGGTTAAAAGGGAAGCGCAAGAAAGAGAGAATAGAAGAGGTTTTTGCATTGGTACAATTATCTCAACATGCCAAAAAGCAAGTGCAACATTTTTCAGGTGGAATGAAGAAACGTTTATCCCTTGCCATGGCACTTCTCCATGAACCAAAGCTATTAATTTTAGATGAACCAACGGTTGGGATTGACCCAGTTCTTCGTAAATCCATTTGGGAGAAGTTCTATGAGCTGAAAAAACAAGGAACAACGATTATTGTGACAACACATATTATGGATGAAGCTGAATTTTGTGAGCGCCTCGGGTTAATTCGAGATGGTAAGTTAATTGCAAGTGGTACCCCAGAAGAATTAAAAAATCAGACTTCATCAGGACGGATTGAAGATGTCTTTTTATTGGAAGGAGTGGTTGAGTAATGAGAATTGGTGGTGTAACAATTCGGATTATTCGTCAGTTCCTTCGAGATAAACGCTCACTTGCGATGATGTTTGGAGCGCCCATGTTACTTCTTTGGCTATTATCACTTGTGTTTACCCAAAAGGATTATACGCCGCATATTGCAGTAGTAGATGTCCCAGCACCTGTAGTGGAGTCAATGAAAAAACAGGATGCAACCATTTATGAATATAGTAAAGACAATGCGTATACGAAATTAGAAAAGCAACAAATTGATGCGATTATAACTTTAGAAAACGGAAAACTAAACGTATTACTAGAAGGTAGCGATTCTTCAAAAAATCATGCTGTACTTCAAGTATTACAAAAAGGGGCAGGAAAAAATGATCTGCCTGGAATGAAACCAGAAATTAATTTTTTACATGGCTCTGCCGACTTTACGATGTTTGATGGACTCGGGCCTGTGCTAATTGGATTTTTCACATTTTTCTTTGTCTTTATTTTATCAGGCGTATCCTTTGTGCGGGAACGTTTAAGCGGGACATTAGAACGATTATTATCCACTCCAGTACGCCGATGGGAAATAGTTGTTGGTTATTTACTTGGATTTGGTATTTTTGCATTTTTACAATCAGTTATCATTGTAAGTTTTTCTGTGTATATTCTTGATTTGTATGTCGCAGGATCTCTATGGCTTACCTTACTTATTACATGCATGCTTTCGTTAACCGCATTAACACTAGGAACATTCTTGTCAGCATATGCAAATAATGAATTCCAAATGATTCAGTTTATTCCGCTTGTCATCGTGCCACAAATTTTCTTTTCAGGTTTATTTCCAATTGAATCAATGAATAAGTGGCTACAAATGTTAGGAAAGTTATTTCCGCTCACATATGGCGCTGATGCGATGCGACAAGTGATGATTCGTAACCAGGGGTTTTCTGAAATTGCTGGTGATCTTGGTGTATTACTATTTTTCGCAGTATTATTTGCAGTAGGGAATGTATTTGCTTTGAAGAAACATCGCAAAATATAATGTTTATAAAAAAGGGGCTTTACGAATGAAGAAAGATTGGCTGGAAGAGTTGATTGCTAGTGCAGATACAGATAAACGCAATGAACGTCAGATGCGTATTTTAGAAGCAGCGGTTGATATGTTTGGAGAAAAAGGATATGCATCCACTTCAACGAGCGAAATCGCAAAGCGTGCTGGTGTAGCGGAAGGAACGATCTTCCGCTACTACAAGACGAAAAAAGATTTACTATTAGCGGTTGTCAGGCCAACTTTAACAAAGTTTGTCGCTCCATTTTTCGTACAGGCTTTCGCAAAAGAAATACTGGAAAATACGTATGAAACGTATGAAGATTTTTTAAGAAGTGCAATTCGAAATCGGTTTGAATTCGCAAAAAAGCATTTTCCAATGTTAAAAATTTTAATACAAGAAGTACCGTTTCAACCAGAATTAAAAAATGAAATACAACAATTAGTAGAAAAAGAACTTTTTTCCCGCTTTACAAAATTAATTATACATTTTCAGGAACAAGGACAAATTATTGAAATGCCAACCCCTTCAGTTATACGCTTTACTTTATCAGCTATAATGGGTTCAATTTTAACTCGATTTTTATTATTACCTGAAGAAAAATGGGATGATGAAGTGGAAATTGAAAATACAATTCAATTTATATTGTATGGATTAACGCCACGGAGGTAATAAAATGCGACAATTTGCTAAACCAACAGTCGTTGTAAGTAAATGTCTAGAATTTGATGCTTGCCGTTATAACGGGGATATGATTTCTGATGTTACAATTCGAAATTTACAGCCGTTTGTTACATTTATTCCGGTATGTCCTGAAGTAGAAATCGGATTAGGAATCCCTCGTGAGACGATTCGGATTGTCGAAGAAAGCGGAATTCACAAACTTGTACAACCTTCAACAAAAAAAGATGTAACAGAGAGAATGCAACGGTTTTCTGATCAATTTTTAAGTGCTCTGCCGGATGTTGATGGTTTTATTTTAAAGAGCCGTTCGCCGAGTTGTGGAACGAGGGATGTGAAATTTTATACAGGATATGAAAAATCACCAGCAAAAGGGAAAGGTACTGGTCTGTTTGGCGGTGCGGTATTAAAAAATTTTTCGCATGCTGCAATAGAGGAAGAAGGTAGATTGTCGAATTTTATTATTCGTGAACATTTCTTTACGAGGTTGTTTACAATTGCTCATTTTAAAACAATAAAACAAAATAAAAATCTGAAAGAATTAGTGTCATTTCAGTCAGATTACAAATATTTATTTATGGCATATAACCAGGTGAAACAAAAAGAATTAGGCCGAATTATTGCGAATCATACAAAGGATAATATCTTTGAGAATTATGAGAAAACCTTATATGAATTATTGAAACGAACACCTCGCTACACATCAAATATAAACGTATGTCAGCATATTTTTGGATACTTTAAAGATAAGTTGAACAAGCAAGAAAAGGAGTATTTTTTAACACTCCTAAAAAAATATGCAGAAAAGAAAATACCTCTTAGTAGTTTACTTGTAGTTTTAAAGTCATGGGTTCTTCGTTTTGAAGAACACTATTTGTTAAGACAAACATATTTTGAACCGTATCCTGAAGCATTAGTAGAAATTTCAGATTCAGGTAAAGGGCGAGACTATTAAAGAAAAAATAGCATAATTCGACACAGAAATTCCTATGTTGTTGTAGAACAATGTAGGAATTTTTTTGTGCATGAGGACAGATTCTGTTTTAAAATTAAATTATGACAGAATTATAACAATTATCTAACTAATATCCATGTCTTTTAAAAGCAATGTTTGTAGTACAGACTCGCACGCTGTCGAAACTCAATATTCGATAAGGGGTGTGTAATGGAATGGAATTTACTCTAACTCGCGAAAAACAAATGATTAAAGAAATGGTACGTGACTTTGCTGAAAAGGAAATCGCACCAAAGGCTGTGTATTATGATAAAACAGCGGAATTTCCATATGAAACGTTTCAAAAAATGGGCGAACTAGGTTTGTTAGGAATCCCATTCCCAGAAGAGTATGGAGGTTCTGGTGGCGATACACTATCGTACGCGTTAGCTGTTGAAGAAATTGGCCGTGCTTGTGGTGGTACAGGTTTAAGTTATGCTGCAACAATCTCATTAGGTGCTTCTCCTATTTATTACTTCGGTACAGAAGAACAAAAGCAAAAATATTTAGTTCCAATGGCATCTGGAAAAACACTAGGTGCTTTTGGTTTAACAGAACCGAATGCAGGATCAGATGCAGGAGGCACACAAACGAAAGCAATTTTAGATGGCGATGAATATGTGATTAATGGTGAGAAGTGCTGGATTACAAATGCAGAGTATGCAAATACAATTATCGTAACCGCTATCAACGGTGTTGATGAAAGAGGAAAAAAACGTATTTCTGCATTTATTGTACCAACGACAAGTGAAGGATTAACGATTTCCAGTCCATACGATAAGATGGGAGTTCGCGCTTCTAATACTTGTGAGATTGTACTTGATGGTGTACGTGTACCGAGGGAGAATATTCTTGGCGATGTAAATAAGGGATTTAAACAATTCTTATATACACTTGATGGAGGGCGTATTTCAATTGCTGCATTAGCTGTTGGAATTGCACAATCTGCTTTTGAACGTGCACTTCAATATGCGAAAGAACGCCAGCAATTTGGAAAAACAATTTCTAATTTCCAAGCGATTCAATTTAAACTGGCAGACATGGCTACTGAAGTAGAATTGGCACGTAATTTAGTACATAAAGCAGCTTGGTTAAAAGATCATGATAAACCTTTCGGCAAAGAAGCGGCTATGGCAAAATTATTTGCATCTGAAGCAGCAAGTCGCATATCTAATCAGGCAGTACAAATTCATGGTGGATACGGTTATATGCGTGAATATGAAGTAGAACGTCATATTCGTGATGCGAAACTTTTAGAAATTGGTGAAGGAACTTCTGAAATTCAACGTCTCGTAATTGCAAGACATTTAGGGTGTAGATAAAAGGAGGGCTCACTATGTTTCAAAAAATATTAATTGCGAATCGCGGGGAAATCGCAGTCCGTATTATGAAAACTTGTAAAAAACTTGGAATTCGTACAGTTGCCATTTATTCACAAGCAGATGAAAATGCTCTTCATGTAAAACTAGCAAATGAAGCTTATCTAGTAGGTGGCCCGCGTGTTCAAGAGAGTTATTTGAATCTTGAAAAGATTATAGAAATTGCTAAGAAAACAGATGCTGAAGCGATTCACCCGGGGTATGGGTTATTATCAGAAAATCCTTCCTTGGCTATTCGCTGTAAAGAAGAAGGGATTGTATTTATCGGCCCTTCTGAAGAGATTATTGCGAAAATGGGAAGCAAAATCGAATCTCGCCTAGCAATGCAAGAAGCAAATGTACCAGTTGTCCCAGGAATCACAACAAATATTGAGACTGCTGAGGAAGCAATTGAAATTGCAAAACAAATTGGTTATCCATTAATGCTAAAGGCATCCGCTGGTGGCGGAGGCATTGGAATGCAGTTGATGGAAACTGAGCAAACGCTCACCAAAGCATTTGAGAGCAATAAAACGCGTGCACAAAACTTCTTTGGTAATGGCGAAATGTATTTAGAGCGATATATTGCAGATGCACATCATATCGAAATTCAACTTCTTGCAGATACACATGGTAATACAGTGTATTTATGGGAACGTGAATGTTCTGTACAGCGCCGGAATCAAAAAGTGATTGAAGAAGCACCGTCTCCATTTTTAGATGAGGAAACACGTAAAGCGATGGGGGAGGTTGCTGTACAAGCAGCAAAAGCTCTTGGTTATACAAATGCAGGTACAGTTGAGTTTCTTGTAGATGACCAGAAAAACTTTTATTTCTTAGAAATGAATACAAGGCTACAAGTGGAGCATCCCGTTACGGAAGAAATTACTGGCCTAGATCTCGTTGAACAACAGCTACGCATTGCATATGGTGAAAAGTTGTCCTTTACGCAGGATGATGTAAATCGTAGTGGCCATGCTATTGAAGCGCGTATTTATGCGGAAGATCCAAAAACATTTTTCCCATCTCCAGGGAAAATTACAGAACTTACTTTACCAACTGATGTACGTATTGATCACTTTTTAGAGAATAATGTAACAATTACACCTTTTTATGATCCAATGATTGCAAAAGTGATTGCACACGGTGAAACGCGTAAAGAAGCTATTGGAAAATTACAGGATGCTCTTCAAAATCTAAAAGTAGAGGGTATCAAAACAAATACATCCATGCTATTGCAGGCGTTGGAAGATGAAGTGTTCCAAAGTGGAGTTTATACAACAGGATTTGTAACAAAACAACTTGTAAAAAAATAAGACTTATAAATATTAAAGGGGGAAAAATGATGACAAAAGTATATGCATCGATGGCAGGTAATGTTTGGAAGATTGTTGTAGGAGTAGGAGATACAGTAGAAGAAGAACAGGATGTCGTCATTTTAGAATCTATGAAAATGGAAATTCCAATCGTTTCTGAAGAAGCTGGAACGGTAATGAAAATAAATGTACAAGAAGGCGACTTTGTTAATGAAGGAGATGTATTGGTAGAAATTGAATAGGGAGAAAAAGGGGTGAAATGTATTGAAACTACCTACTTTTGCTGTCATTAAAGAAGTGGGACCACGTGATGGTTTACAAAATGAAAAGAAAATTGTTGGCACAAAAGATAAAGTGAAATGGATTCAATTACTTTCAGAAGCTGGATTATCATATATTGAAGTTTCCTCTTTCGTTCACCCAAAATGGGTTCCTGCTTTGGCTGATGCAAACGATGTATTTACAGAGCTAAAAAGGGAATCAGATGTTACATATGCTGCGCTTGTTCCAAATCAAAATGGTTTGGAACGAGCTCTTTTGCAAAATGTAGATGAGGTGAATGTTTTTCTATCAGCGAGTGAATCACATAATAAAAGCAATATCAATAAGTCTATTAAAGAAGCGTTATCTGTCATACAAGATATTACAAAGCAAGCAGAGTTCGCAGGTAAAAGAGTAAGAGGGTACGTTTCTACTGTATTTGGTTGTCCATATGAAGGGGACGTGAGTATTGATGCTGTAGATGAGTTATGTAATCAACTTTTTTCATACGGCATATATGAAGTCTCACTTGGGGATACGATTGGTGTAGCAAACCCCTTACAAGTAGAAAGTGTATTAGAGCGTTTACTGAAAAAATATGACTCTTCACAATTTGCAATGCATTTTCATAATACGTACGGTATGGCGCTTGCAAATGTTGTTCAGTCACTGGAATACGGCATTACAACATTTGATAGTTCTTGTGGTGGTCTTGGTGGTTGTCCTTATGCGCCGGGGGCATCAGGTAATGTTGCAACGGATGATTTAGTACATATGCTCCATAAATTGGGCGTACAAACAAATATAAATGAAGAAAAATTATTACAAGCTAGTCAGTTTATTCAAAGTAAATTAAATATACCATTACCAAGTCATGTATACCGAGCAATGCAACATAAAACAATAAGTAGGTGATAAGATGCTACAACTACAAAATATTTCAGTCGATTACGTAACACCACACATCGTAAAAATAACATTAAGTCGTGAAGGACGAGCAAATTCGTTATCTCTTGCATTATTAGAAGAATTACAGTCTACATTAAGTCATTTAAATGAAGCATCAGATGTTCGCGTTGTTATTTTAACAGGAGCTGGTGAAAAAGCATTTTGTGCCGGGGCTGATTTAAAAGAACGCGCCAATATGAATGAAGAAGAAGTACGTCATGCAGTTGGGATGATTCGTTCTACAATGGATATGGTAGAACATTTATCACAACCGGTTATTGCTGCAATAAATGGAATTGCACTTGGTGGTGGAACGGAATTAAGTTTAGCATGTGATTTTAGGATTGCAGCAGAAACAGCAAGCCTTGGACTTACCGAAACATCTCTAGCTATTATCCCAGGAGCTGGTGGTACGCAGCGTTTGCCAAGATTAATTGGTGTTGGCAGAGCAAAAGAATTAATTTATACAGCACGACGTGTTTCAGCACATGAAGCGAAGGAATATGGAATGGTAGAGTTTGTGGTACCAGCTCATCTATTAGAGGAAAAAGCAATTGAAATTGCAGAGCGTATTGCTAGCAATGGTCCAATTGCTGTTCGATTAGCAAAACAAGCAATCTCAAATGGTATACAAGTAGATTTACATACCGGATTACAAATGGAAAAACAAGCGTACGAAGGTGTCATCCATACGAGAGATCGATTGGAAGGATTACAAGCATTTAAGGAAAAACGTAAACCGATGTATAAGGGGGAGTAAATGTGCTAGAACAAAAACAACAATCCAATTCATTTCAAGAACGTGTTGAAACAATTAAACAAGGTGGCGCACCGAAATATCATGAGCAAAATAAAGCAAAAGGAAAAATCTTTGTTCGAGATCGCCTAGCTCTTTTGTTTGATAACGGTGAATATGTAGAAGACGCATTATTTGCGAATTGTGAGCAAACAGGATTACCAGCAGATGGTGTTGTAACTGCGACGGGTAAAGTGCATGGCCGTACTGTATGTGTTATGGCCAATGATTCAACGGTGAAAGCAGGATCTTGGGGATCACGTACTGTTGAAAAAATATTACGAATCCAAGAAACAGCTGAAAAGTTACGTGTGCCACTTTTCTATCTTGTTGACTCTGCTGGTGCGCGCATAACTGATCAAGTTGAAATGTTCCCAGGACGCCGCGGTGCAGGGCGAATTTTCTATAACCAAGTGAAGCTATCAGGTAAGGTGCCGCAAATTTGTTTATTATTTGGGCCTTCTGCAGCTGGTGGCGCTTATATTCCTGCTTTCTGTGATGTCGTTATGATGGTTGAAGGCAATGCATCTATGTATTTAGGTTCTCCGCGTATGGCTGAGATGGTTATTGGTGAAAAAGTAACACTTGAAGAAATGGGCGGTGCCCGTATGCATTGCTCTGTATCAGGGTGCGGAGATGTTTTATGCAAAACAGAAGAAGATGCAATTGCTCAAGCGAGACAATATATTTCTTACTTTCCAAGCAACTACTTAGAAAATGCTCCTACGATGAGACCTCAAGAACCAAAGCAGTTCGAAAAAACATTAGAACAAATCATCCCAGAAAATCAAAATGCTCCTTTTAATATGAAAGATCTTATTAATCGCATTATCGATGAAGGCTCCTTCTTTGAAGTGAAAAAACTATTTGCTCAAGAGCTTATTACAGGATTAGGGCGAATCAATGGAAAACCTGTTGGGATTATCGCTAATCAGCCTCGTATGAAAGGCGGCGTACTATTCCATGATTCTGCTGACAAAGCAGCGAAGTTTATTAATTTATGTGATGCGTATCATATTCCATTATTATTCCTTGCTGATGTGCCTGGATTTATGATTGGAACAAAAGTTGAGCGAGCTGGTATTATTCGTCATGGTGCGAAAATGATTTCTGCAATGAGTGAGGCAACAGTACCAAAAATTTCAATTGTTGTGCGTAAAGCATATGGCGCTGGCTTGTATGCAATGGCAGGACCTGCCTTCGAACCAGATTGCTGTTTAGCATTGCCGACGGCTTCTATTGCTGTAATGGGACCTGAAGCTGCTGTCAATGCCGTATATGCAAATAAAATTGCAGCATTACCAGAAGAAGAGCGTGCAAGTTTTATTGCCGAAAAACGTGAAGAGTATAAAAAAGATATTGATATTTATCGTCTAGCATCAGAAATGGTGATTGACGGTATTGTTCACCCGAATGATTTACGTGAAGAGTTAAAGAAACGCTTTGAAATGTACATGAGTAAATATCAAGTATTTACAGATCGAAAACATCCAGTTTATCCAGTGTAAAAGCCCTATTTAGGGCTTTCTTGTTCGAAAAATAAGGAGGGAAAAACATTGAAACAAGCTGTTTGGTTTCCGACAGAAGAATATAAAGATAAAACACGTTTATATGGGTGGATGAAATCACTTGGTTATGAGGATTATGAAGCGTTTTATAATAAATCAATTGAAGAAACTGCATGGTTTTGGGGAGAAGCAGAGCGTGCAGTTGGCTATCAATGGATGGAGCCATATACAGAAGTACTAGATTTAGAAAATGGTACACCATTTGCACAGTGGTATACAGGGGGAACATGCAATGTAGTAGAATCTGCTTTATCTCGCTGGTTAGCAGAGGAAGAAACAAGAACACAACCAGCTCTTATGTATGAAGGAGAGAATGGTACAACAAAATCGTTTACATATGAAGAACTTGATAATTGGGTAAGCCGAGTTGCAAATGGACTCAAGCATTCAGGAATTGAGAAAGGTGATCGCGTAACGATTTATATGCCGATGATACCTGAAACAGTTGTTGCCATGCTGGCAGTAATGAAAATCGGTGCGATTATTTCCCCAATTTTTTCGGGTTTTGCAGCTGATGCAGTCATGACCCGTGTACAAGCAGCAGGCTCAAAAATGATTATTACAGCTGATGGATTCTCACGTCGTGGTAAAATTGTTTCTTTAAAAGATGAGGTAGATAAGGCGTGTGAAGAATGCCCATCTGTTGAGAAAGTTGTTATTGTTCGCCATGCGGGAAATGATTTTACACCTCATAACTATGACGTTTCATGGAGTATTCTTGAAAAAGAAAAACCATTTACACATGCTGAAGAAATGAAGAGTGATGATCCACTTATGCTTATATATACATCAGGGACAACTGGTAAACCAAAAGGAACAGTACATACACATGCTGGATTTCCTCTGAAATCGGCATTTGATGCAGGATTTGGTATGAATATTAAGCAAGGTGATCGTGTATTATGGGTTACTGACATGGGCTGGATGATGGGACCATTTCTATTATTCGGTTCTCTTATTAATGGAGCGACAATGGTAATGTATGAAGGTGTCCCAGATTATCCGGAGGCAGGTCGATTGTGGGAAACGGTTGACCGATACCAAATTACTCATCTTGGCATTTCACCAACATTAATTCGAGCATTGATGGCAAAAGGTGATGAGCATGTAAAGAAACATTCTCTAGAGAGTCTAGAAGTATTTGCGTCAACGGGTGAACCATGGAATCCAGATCCTTGGATGTGGCTCTTTGAAAAAGTTGGAAAAGGAAAAGTACCAATTTGTAACTATTCGGGAGGAACGGAAATTTCTGGCGGGATTTTTGGGAATGTCTTAGTGAAACCAATCGCACCGATTAGTTTCAATGCATCTTTACCTGGAATGGCAGCTGTTGTGTTAGATGAACAAGGTAATCCAATTCGTGATGAAGTTGGAGAATTATGTCTAGAGAAGCCTTGGGTTGGAATGACGAAAAGTTTCTGGGAAGATGACGAACGTTATGTTAATACATATTGGTCACGTTTTGAAAATAAATGGGTACATGGTGATTGGGTTATTTATGACGGGGAACAATATATCATTACTGGACGCTCCGATGATACATTAAATATTGCAGGAAAACGTATTGGACCAGCTGAATATGAATCAATTCTTGTAAAGCATAATCATGTAATAGAAGCAGCGGCAATTGGGGTGCCAGATGAAGTGAAAGGTGAAGTTTGTCATTGCTTTGTTGTCTTACGAGAAGGAGTAACATTCACAATGGAGCTAAAAAAAGAATTAATGAGTTTAGTAAACTCTCATATTGGAAAAGCGTTATGTCCAAAAGATATACATGTTGTAGAAGATTTACCGAAAACACGCAATTCTAAAGTAATGAGACGTGTGATTAAAGCAGCATACTTAGGAAAAGAGTTAGGAGATTTATCTTCACTTGTAAATCCAGAGGTTGTCCCGCATATTCAAGGGTTACAATCTAGTCAAATATGAAATAAAAGATGAGCCCTTTTATAAAAAGAGCTCGTCTTTTATTGTTCTTATGACAACTGGAGTATGGGAGAATCGCTTGGCATGAAGAAATAATAAAAGATGGAAATCATATTGATCCACAAAAATGGAAGCCTTTATTTTATAATTTTAGACATTATTTTTTAATTGGAGAAGAGTTAGGGAAGAATTATCGAGCTTAAAAGGAGTAAAAGAGAATGATTCAACTTGATTATTTTGAAAGAGGAGACTTTAAACAACTTATAGATTGGATTGATTCGGAAAAGTTTTTATTACAGTGGGGAGGACCGGTATTTACATACCCATTACAGGAAAAGCAACTAGAGAAGTATATAGAGAATGCCAATCATGAGAATGCAGATGCATTTATATATAAAGTGATAAAACAAGATACTGGAACGGTTATCGGGCATATTTCACTTAGGAAAATTGATCGAATAAATAAGTCTGCAAGAATCGGGAAAGTTTTAGTTGGCGATAAAGATATGAGAGGAAAATCTATTGGAGAAAAGATGATAAATACAGTTCTTAATATTGCATTTGAAGAATTAGAATTAAATAGAGTTTCTCTCGGGGTATTTGATTTCAATATAGCTGCTATTACATGCTATGAAAAGGTTGGATTTGTAAAAGAAGAGTTTCTGAGAGATGCACGTAAAATAGGGGATGAGTATTGGAACTTATGGGAAATGAGTATTTCATGCAATAAGTGGTGTAGTATACAGTAGAATCGTTTTAGAATAAAATTAAGTTAAGTATATTTATATAATTAGATGAAAATTATCTGTTATATAGGAATCTTACAAATGAAATACAGTAATATTATAACTTATATAATTCTTCTTGGGGGTATATTATGAATCAAAAACCAAAAATAATCTCTATCGCAGCTGTTTCTGGAGGAGGGAAAACTACAATTACAGAGGGACTAAATCGTAAACTACATCATTCTAAAGCTTTATATTTTGATAACTATGATTTTGATGAATGTCCATCAGATATTTGTAAATGGGTTGATGAAGGAGCGGACTACAACAAATGGACATTGACGCCTCTTATTACTGACGTTCAGTCTCTCCTAAATAATACTGAGCTTAATTATATTTTGCTTGATTATCCTTTTGCGTATTTAAATAGTGAGATGCGAAAATTTATTGATTTAGCTATATATATTGATACTCCTCTAGATATCGCAATGGCTAGAAGGATATTAAGAGGTTTTACAGAAAATCCAATAGACGAAGTACATAACGATTTAAAACATTATGTATCAGATGGAAGAAAGGCTTATTTAGAAATGGTTAACAAGGTAAAACCAAATTCAGATATTGTTGTTGATGGTTCCTACCCTATAAGTTTGATTGTTAGTAAAATATTAGGAGAAATAAGAAAAAGAGAATTATAATAAATTTCACTTTAATGCAGTAAATATTTGTAAGGGGGTGTGACAAATGATTGTGTAGCCCTCCTTGTTAAAAATCACATCATAAAATGAAAGAATTTTCTGTCCGAATGTTATAATTAAAGAAACTGTAATACATTGGTAGGAGAGCGGAAGATGATAAGTAAAGAACAAGAAAGACACGTACAGATAGATGGCTTTAAATTATATACTAAGATATTACAAGGGGAGAAGGCTAAACCAGTAATTATTATGGATGCCGGCTATGGTGATTATTCAAAAGCCTGGGATGAAATTTCAAAGGAAATTGCAGAATATGGGACAGTGGTTTTATATGATCGAGCTGGATTAGGGAAAAGTGAAGAAAGTTCTAATAGGCGAATTAGTTCTGAGATAGCTAAGGAACTGAGAGCGTTATTGGATGGGTTACAGTTAAAACCTCCTTATATATTGGTAGGACACTCCTATGGAGGTATAAATGCTCGTTTGTTTTCTTCTTTTTATCCAGAAGAAACTTTAGGAATCATATTGATAGATTCCACACCAGAAAATTATAAAGAAGACTTTCTACCCATCATGCCTTTTGAATTTCAAAAAGCATATTACAAGCAATTTATATATGAAAGTACATACGAAGAATTTATGTATAGTTTGGGTGAGGCGAAACGATGTTGTAAATCAATGGGGAATATTCCACTTGTTGTAGTTGCGGCAGGTAAAAAAGCTTTTTATTCTAAGGAAGCTCAAGTGAAGTGGTTACAATTGCAAAAAGACATATTAAAGTTATCAACATGTCATAAGTTTATGATTGCTCCTAATAGTGGCCATTATATTCAACGAGATGAGCCAAAATATGTGATAGATGCTGTTAAATGGGTTATAGATTATATACAATAAAGAGAGGAGAGAGTCAATTGGAGACCTTATTTCGATACAATTGGCAAGTAAGAGAGGAGTGGTTTGAATGGTGTAAGAAGCTTTCAAAAGAAGAATTACTTTGTAAACGAATTGGAGGAGTTGGGGGGATTTTGCAAACGCTATTTCATATTGTAGATGTGGAGTATAGCTGGATTCGTGTTCTTCAAGGAAAGGAGGATGTTGAACCACAATTTCAAGAGTATCAGTCACTTCAGAAAGTGAAAAAACTTTCGGACTCCTATCGAGAAAAACTGGAACTCTTTTTACAAGCATGGTCGAGTGATTTAGAGAATAAAATAGTAACAGCTTCATGGACAAATAAGACGTATACATATGGTGAGGTTGTGCGGCATGTGATTGCGCATGAAATACATCATATTGGTCAATTATCTATATGGTCTAGAGAATTGGACATTCAGCCAATCTCAGCTAATTTAATTGGAAGAGGTTTGTTGGGATAGATTAGACAGATATATCCGTCATTCGTTATTAGCACTTGTCTATTTAATTTCAGTCTTATAAGGGAGGGTGCAAGGTGAACGAAAACAATAGTTTTGTTGAAATGCAGAATAAACAAGATATTAAATTTTCGATTATTATCCCAGCTCATAACGAAGAGAAATATATCGGCCGATGTCTTGATTCTATTGTTGCTGCATCCAAATATTATAAAAATCAAGTGGAGGTAATTCTTGTATTAAATCGTTGTAGTGATCGCACAGAAGAAATTGCACAATCTTATCATTGTATAACTTTACAAGATGAGAATAAGAACCTATCTAAAATTAGAAATGCTGGAGCGAAAATAGCTCGAGGAGAAATCATTGTTACAATAGATGCTGATAGCTGGATGAGTGAGAATATGTTAAGAGAAATAGATGAGTATTTAAAAACTGGAAAATATATAGGAGGGGGAGTAAAAGGGAAATTTGAACGTATTTCATTAGGAATTATCGTTTCAGGATTATTGTTAATTATTCCTCTCATTTTTAAATATGGATTTGTTTCTGTTGGAATGTTTTGGTGTTATCGAAAAGATTTTGAAGCAATTGGTGGTTTTAATGAGGATTTATTAATGGCTGAAGATGCGGAATTTGCAATGCGTTTAAAAAAATACGGTAAGGTCCATGGAAAAGGCTTTACTACCATTAAGAAAGCTTATATGACAACATCTTGTAGGAAATTTGATGAGCATGGTGATTGGACGTTAGTAAAGAGACCTCAAATTATTTTGGCATATTTAAAGGGAACCAATAAAAAATATGCAGATGAATTATATTATGAAAAGAAAAAAGAGAAATAAGGAAAACCGACTTATTTAGAACATACAAGCCGGTTTTTTTATGTAAAAGAGGCCTTTTAGTTAAAAATCCTCTGAATCTTTTTTTCGTATATACACTATCATTGAGATGACAATAATCAAGAAAATCGTTATTGTTTGTACGAAAAGGTTCTTAAACGAAAGTGATGATACCCATGATGTAACATAATCTTTGAGAGATTGAAGAGATGGAAAATGAGTAGGGTCAAAACCATAATTGAATAATTTTTTTGACTCTATAAATGAGGCGTTTTCTCCATTTGTCTCTAATACAACTGAAATAAGCCTTTTATTTCCTTGCTTCGCGGTTCCAACGAAACTATAGCCAGTAGTATTCGAGAAACTAGTTTGTAAACCATCAGCACCTTTAAGTTTTACGTTTTTATCAAGCGAATATAACATTTTATTTGTATTAAAAATATGAGTCTCTTTGAAGGTGAATTGATAAGAGGTCAATCTACTAATTTCTAATATAACTGGGTAATCATTAATTAAGTGGCGAGCTAATTTCGAGGCGTCTAAAGCAGTAATTTGGGAGTTTTGATCTTGTGTATTTGTCATCCCAGTTACATTTGCAAAATAGGTTTTTCTAGATAATCCTAATTGTTTGGCTTTTTCATTCATTAGCTCTTTAAAGCCCTGTTCGTTTTTTGATATATGTTCTGCTAAAGCTAGTGCAGCTCTATTGTCTCCTGTTAAAACAATCGCGTGAAATAGGTCGCGAATGGTTACCTGTTCTCTATTTGCTATATCAATGTTATTTCCTTCAACCTGGAAGGTTTGATTGTTTATCTTCACGTGATCTTCCCATCTGATCATACCATTATGTATCTGTTCTAACACAATATATTCCGTCATCAATTTGGATAAGTTAGCTGTGGGAAAGGGAGTATCTTCATTTTTTTTATAAACAACTTTACCTGTAGAGGCATCTATTAAAATAGCTGATTTAGCTTTAACAGTAGGTCCATTTACATAAACATAAAAATATAACACAATAACTGCAGTGATAAGAAAAGATAAGAATAGAATCATTACTTTTTTTAAGAATTGCATAAGCGATCCTCCTATTATTACATCAATATCACTATTGTAAAAATTAATAATTAATAAGGGAGAAAGAAAAGGTAAAGAATTTCTAAAGAATATTAAGGAATTATTAAATATTGGATAGTTATGGAAAAAGGTTCGATTCCTTAAGTTAAGAAATCGAACCTTGGAGAAAATATAAATCGTTTTACTATTTATAGGGAAGTAATTTTACCGTGAAAGTTGTTTTTTCTTCATCGCTATATACTTCAATAGTTCCATTGTGAAGTTCCACGATACTTTTGGAAATTGCTAACCCAAGTCCAGATCCTCCAGTATATGTAGAGCGAGATTTTTCAACGCGATAGAAACGCTCAAAAATATGAGGGAGATCAGTGCTTGGAATAGGCTGTCCATAATTGGTAATCTCAATTGTAATCATATTATTGACTTCATATGCAGTAATATCAATATTGTTCCCATCGCTTCCGTAAGTGATCGCGTTTATAATTAAATTCTCAAATACACGTACTAATTTATCACCATCAGCGAGTACCATTAGCTTTTGAGATGGGAAAGAAGGCCTACACTCAATATTTGCTTCTTGGAGCTGTATACGAAATTGGACGGTTAATTGTCCCAGTAATTCAATCATATCAATAGGTACATAATTTAGACTTAGCTCCTTATTTTGAACACGCGTATATTCAAACAAGTCGTTCATCAACATATTTAAACGGTTCACTTTATCATAAATAACTTGAATGTAATGACGTAGTTCAACTTCATCTCTATAATTATCATCATGGATAAGATTTACATAGCCAACAATTGATGTTAGCGGGGTTCGCAAATCATGTGATACATTTGTTATCAGTTCACTTTTAGCTTGCTCGGTTTGACGCTCTTCTTCAATGGAAACTTTTAATTGTTCAACAATTTGATTCACACCAGTTGCTAATTCTTTTAAATAATTATGTTGCAAAATGGAAACCTTATGATTAAAATTTCCATTTGCGATGTAACGAATTTCCTCAATCATTTTTTTAATACAAGCTTCATAGTATAATTTCTTTTCGTGTCGATAAAAAATATAAACATAGAACGAGAAAATAGAGAACCAATATAGATAAGATATCATCATGGCCCAAAGAGATTCTTTTAATCCCCTATATTTTTCATAGCCAATAATTCTGACGATTTCTTTACTTAATTCTGTTAATGTAAGGGAACTATCGATTACGCTTGTAACAAGACGATACATAACAACTTCAGTAATAGGTGTAAGTAAAAGTGCTAATAAAAGCCAAAAAATAATTTTCCATTTTGGAATGACTTTTAATATTTCAAATGCCTCATTTCTCAATTTTATAACCTACTCCCCAAACAGTATGAATCAGTTTTTCAGCATTTATGCCAGTTTCAAGTTTATCCCTTAAGTTACTAATGTGAACCATTACAGTTTTATTAGAACCGTAACCATCTTCGTTCCAAACTCTTTCAAATATTTCTTCTGAGCTAAATACTCTACCAGTATTGCTGGCAAGTAAATATAAGATATCAAATTCAATAGATGTAAGTTTAATATAGGATCCATTTACTTTAACAGTATGATTATGTTTATGTATTTCGACAGAGCGAATCCGAATAATACCGTCCTCTTTTATTTGTGATGCAGTATACTGGAATGAAGATCTACGTAATAATGCTTTCACTCTAGCGATTAATTCTAGTGGATTGAATGGTTTAATCATATAATCATCTGCACCTGTCATAAGACCTAATATTTTATCCATATCCTCTGCTTTTGCGCTTAGCATAAGAATAGGTACTGTGTTTTCTTCTCTAACTTTCTGACAAACCTCCAATCCGTTACGCTTTGGCATCATAATATCTAAAATCATAAGATCAATTTGATGCATAGATAGCATATGTAAAGCTTCATCACCATCATAAGCTTTATAAATATTGTAGCCTTCATTTCGTAAATAAACGGCAAGTAGTTCGACAATTTCTTTATCATCATCAATAATTAAAATATTTTTTTCCATTGGATATTTAAATTCCTTTCTTTTCGTTTCATCGACATTAATATAATAACAAACATTTAGGTGTTAGGGCTTAAGATTCTATATAAAATTTCATGTAACGTATTAAAAAGGAATTTTAAAAATATATCACGAATAAGAAATGGAAGAATTATCTTTTATTCGTGATATCTTGAATAAAAGTTTTATTGCAAAGAGAGTAACATGTTACATAAAAAACTATATCTATTCGAGCCAGCCAGAGAGTTGGAAAGTTATATGAAAAATTTTTATTAAAGTACGATTGCTTATTCACTTGTGTAATATTGAGTCCGCATTTGTAAACAAAGCAAGGAAAATAGCCAAAAAACATTAGAAAGGATGTAAAAATGGAACTAAAAGAGTATATGAATGGTTCATTTCCAGGAGTCATTCTAAAACCGAGTATTTATTTTCAATGGGAAAATCATTTGCATTTTGATTTTGGAATAGGAAAATATCAATTACAAAATAACTCAGATGAGCTAAATATGAATTATTTTTCTCAAGTTTATCAATATAATAAAGAACTGTTTCATGACATATTTTCTATAAAAGATACAATGTTTCTAGTAACCAATGTATATAGAATGAATAAAGATAAATCAAAGGTTCAAAAGAAAATAAAAGTATATAATCGTTACATTAAGAAAAAAGAGTTGAAGTTTCATGTCAAACAAGAAACTTTACCATATATGTTTGAAGAGGAAGAAGAGGCGGGGGGTTATTGTACATATCAATTTTCTTTACAGTGTCAAAAAGAAGATATTCGATATGCTTCACTTCTTAAAGCTGTAAATAATGAAAGTATCCCCTCGCTTCATCCACGTTTAGGAAGCAAACAAGAGATTTCTTATCCAGATGTGTTTTTTGTCAATGCAACCAAAGATATTATCATGTTTATTTATGATGATAGAGGATGTGAGGTCATTGCGAAGAATAAAGAAATAATAAGGTATTTATATAAAAAATATAAAAATTGGATTCCATGTTATGAGCGAGAAAGTATTGATGATTTATTCAAATGAAAATAGGGGGAAGTGAAAAGTGTAATGAAACGTATTGCAATTGTATCTGCATGGGAGCCAGAACTTACATACTTGCATCATTATTATCCAAGTCATCGTGTAGAAAAGCGAGCAGCTTGGGAATTTCATTTTCATTCTATAAATGAATTAGAAGTGATATCTGTAATTACAGGCGTTGGAAAAGTAAACTGTGCTAGCTGTGTACAGTTACTAATAAGTGAATTTCAGCCAGGACAATTATTTATGACTGGAATCTGCGGAAGTTTATCTGAGAAAGTAAAAAACGGTCATATTGTTGTAGCACTTAAAACATTACAACATGATGTGACAGCTGCGGGAACAGGAACAGATAGTTTCGATTTATATACCGGCAGAGCAGCTCCTATTGAAACAACAAAATATCTTGTGAGACAAATGAAAAAAATACGTTCTTATGATCCTGTACATTTTGGCACCTTTATATCAGGAGATCAGCGGATTCGTAGTACAGAGATGAGATATTTACTCCATACTGTATATGGTGCATTAGCTGTTGATCAAGAAATAGCTGCTTTTGCATATGTATGTCATGTAAATAAGAAACCGTTCTTATGTTTAAAAGCAGCATCAGATCAAGCGAATGACAAAACAGCGGAGGAACAAAAAGTATTTAAAATGTTAGCATGTGAGAGAGCGTGTGAATATTTAATTGCGTTTTTACGTGTATATGAAGTGACGATAGCTCGTCACTAAATCATTATTTTTTAGAAGGAGCCTAACTTTAACAATGCAAATAATAAATAAAATAGCAATGATCGGCGCAAACGGAAAGGCTGGTAAATATCTTGTAAATCAAGCACTACAAGAAGGGTACTTTGTTCGTGTTCTTACACGAAATCCAGAAAAATTTAAACAATCCCATGAGCATTTGGATGTTATAAAAGGAGATGCTCGAGATGTTTCTGCAATACGTCAATTATTACAAGGTTGCAATGGTGTTATTAATGCGGTAGGTCAACCTAAAAAAGAGGCATATATATTTAGCACGGTTACGAATCATATTTTAGAAATAATGGAAGAATACAAAATAAAACGATATATTCTCGTTTCTGGGGGTTCATTGGATGTACAAGGAGATCAAAAGAGTTTACTAAATAGAATAGGTGCAATGTTATTTCGTTTATTTCTTTCGGATATGATGAAAGATAAGTTTAAGGAATTACACTTGATACAAAATAGTAATGTGAATTGGACTATAGTACGATTGCCTTTTGTTGTAGAGGGAGAAGGCAGCAGTAAAGTAAAAGAAAGTCTCGTAGATTTACCAGGAATTAAGATTCAAAATGGCGATATTGCTCCGTTTATTTCAAATTAATAGGAAAAGGTGGGTGGGAGTTTTACTATGATTCAATATAAAAAATGTAGCGAAGTAAATATAGATTTAGTGTACGAAGCTTTTCGAGATGGTTTCTCTGATTATATTATAAAGATGGAAGTTTCAAAAGAGGACTTTATAGAAAGATTTTTCGGTCCAGAAGGGAATAAATTAGAACACTCTCATGTAGCACTAGATGAAAATAAACCAGTTGGTGTTATACTTGGTGGCATTAAAGACTATGAAAGTATAAAAACAATGAGATGTGGAACATTAGCGGTTCACCCTGACTTTCGCGGGACTGGTGTTAGCAATAAGTTATTTGAGCTTCATAAAGCAGAAGCGATAAAAAATGGATGCCAACAATTGTTTCTAGAAGTTATTGTTGGTAATGATAGAGCAATTCAATTTTATAATAAGTTAGGATATGAAAAAATATATGACCTTTCTTACTATAATCTAAAGGATTTTTCAAAACTAAGAAGTAAGAGTATGGAAAATATAGAAATAAAGCAAATTAAGTTTCATGAGTTTCAAATAGGGGTACAAAAATGGTTAAACTTTCATATAAATTGGCAAAATGATCTCGATTATATGAAGAAAACAGAAAATGTGTATTATGGTGCTTATATTAATAATGACTTAAAGGGATGCATCTGTGTGAATAAAACTGGGAAAATTAGCTTTTTATTTGTAGATAAAGAGTGTAGAGGAATTGGGATGGCCACAAGTTTATTACAAATAGTAAGCAAAGAATTACAGCTTGCTAGTCTTTCTATTGGATTCCCTAATAACGGTTTGCTTGAAGGCTTTGTAAAAAAATGTGGGTTTGAAAAAAGTTCGTTGACTCAGTATGAAATGTATTTTGCATTGTAATGTTAAGCTGAAAATAGGAAAATCTTTCAGCTTCATACTGTAAAAGAAACTGAAGGATTTATATTTTTTATTTGCTTTTTGATGTGATAGTGAACTGAAAATAACTTAGTGACTGTAATAAATTATGTAACTGAATTCAAATGGAGGTATGATAATGTTAGCTCTAATAGAGAAAATAGATAATGAATATGTAGCTCAATTTAATCGTACGTTACATTATTCAGTAGAACAAGTTTGGGATGTATTAACAGAGAATGAAAAGTTAACAAGATGGATGCCAAACCTTCACGTAGAGGATTTGCGAAAAGGAGGTATGATAAAATTTGATATGATGGATGGTTCAGGTAAATTTATTGATATCGATATTTTAGAATGTCAAATCAATTCGGTATTAGAATTTACATGGGGAGAAGATCGAGTTCGATTTGAAATACATAAAAATCCAGAGGGCTGTCTATTCGTATTAAGGGAGTTTATTCATGAAATAAATGATCACACACCAAAAGACTTATCAGGATGGCATATATGTTTAGAAATCTTTTCTTCTGTATTAGATGGCCATGATATGGAGTTTCCAAAAGATGAGTGGGAAAAATGGTATGAAAGATATAAGCTAGTAGTTAATAAAATTCAGAAATAATGATATGAATTAACCTTATTATTATGTAATTATTATATGATAAAAATGTTTTTATCGTGAAATAAAAAAGTTTTGACAGTGCTTATCCTTTTTACTTCCTTTTACTGTGGCCTTTCAACCCAATATGGTCTCTTGCAAAATACATTAACATTTATTGAACATGATGGGAAAGGGAAACGGTTATAGAAGGAACTCTGGTGTCAGCAACTGAAGAAGAATATAAAACATTCCAAGAAGTATATGCGAGAGTTAAATAAGAGTTAACAGTAATATACAAAAAACACCCTATAGAACAGACTTTTTTTAAGTGTCTATTCTATAGGGTACATTTTATTCGTTTGCTCTTT
>NZ_JBALQK010000095.1:0-242 GCF_036965845.1 Bacillus sp. JJ1127
TAGCTTAAATACCTTTCAACTTTCTTGCAAAAATATAACAAAATGCTTTCAGGAATATCATGAAAGATCAAACTGCTTAATTGAATAAGGAATGATTATTCGTCCCCTTCAAATAGCTTTCTATATAATGAAGCTCTAGATACATTTGTAATTTCACAAATTTAATTTACAGTCATACCTCCTTCTTTATATAGCTTTACTGCATAATTCATACCTGCGTGATTTTGGATTTGAGTCAATAT
>NZ_JBALQK010000095.1:498-8325 GCF_036965845.1 Bacillus sp. JJ1127
TCCCATCTAAAAAGAGGGGCCTTATGTCGGTTTTTTAATTGATGTATATATAGTTTAAGTAAATTGTAATTGATAAAAAGCGAAAGAAAAGCTCTCACAAAATGTGAAAGCTTTTATCAAATCGATACTCCCTTTTGCTGAAGTAACCGCATACGATAACAATTCATCGTCACTTCTCCAAGCCGTTGCAATAGTTGATAGTTCGCGTATGCTCCGACCGGGGCACCAATCACTGGTACAAGCTGGAGCATCTTTGCTAAATCGATATAATCACGATATTCTTGCTGAAATTTTTCCCAGTCCATATGATTTTCTTTCTGCGTGTCCCATGTTTCAATTGCTTTCCATATTTTTTTACGATAATCATCACTTGAAAAAGCAAGTTGAAATACGTGGAGAATGAAAAGCCTCTCTTCTTCTTTACTCGTATCAAATCCATAAACAGTAGCTGCATCGAATAGAAATTTAATTTTAATGCTAAGTAAAAGAGGAAAATCTGCAAGACCGAGGAGAAACCCACCAGCTCCAGTCCCTGCCCCTTCTGCTGCCCCAATCTTTTTATATTCATCCATTTTTTTCATAACTTCTTCATCTCTTCTTTCGAGCGACCAATTTGTTTCTTTTAACCTTGGTTTTATAAAGTGAGATCCTATACTAATACCTTGGACCATCTTTTTAATTGTTTCCGTCAATACATTTTGCACTTTTTCCGGAATCAATTGTTGCACTTTCGTTTGCACCTTTTTGGAAAGCCGCGTCATCATAGAAGAATTTTTCATGATTGTAAGTTTCCACTGCTGCACTTCTTTTATGACCTTCTTTTCATAATCAGTCATAAATTCATTCCTTTCAGCTTAAACGTTCGATACGTTTTGCACCGTATTGATAGACAAAACTAATACTAAATAGGATGCTGACAGCAAATACAACACAAGTCATGATCATATCTTTTGTTGCCAAAACAAATACGATTGTAAATACAATACTACCTATACATAAAATTGCATTTAAAAGGCTAAGGAAATCCTTTTTCTTTTCTTCTATAGCCACTGGATATAGATCAAGCCAAACTTTCAGGCGGTGATGCTTCCAAAGGCTTAATAATTGGTAACCAATTAAATATAAAAATACGATACTTACAATGAAACGCCCGTATAAAAACGGTATAAAGTAAAGAATGACACCGCCAATAGCAAGTAAGCGAATATACAATCCAAAATAATTACCCGATCTTAAAAAGGTACGTGTATACAAATATAAATATGTGCGTTTTTCACCAACTATCGAAAGCACAAAATCAAGCCACTTTCTGCGTGATACTCGTTCTTTTAATGCTGGTACATCAACAAACATATTCGCAATTCGGTACAGGAGCATCATTTTCTTGCCTTCTTCAGTAATTAAGTATTCCCAGTTTATCGGTTTTCCTTTTACTTTTTGGTGCATCACACCAATATATATAGCCATAACAAGCAGAATAACTCCCATATAAATGACTGGCATACGTTCTACGAGGAAATACACAAATAATCCGTTACAGATGAAACGAATGAACCAATCAGCTCGCTGCACACTTTGGTCTGTTAAAAATGATTTTTCCCATGTTACAAATAAATTCCAAGCCTTGACTAAAACAAGCGCGGCCACAATCCATATGTAAGTCCCGCCTGTTTGCTTCATTTGCTGGAAGTATAACGGGGCAAGTGCAGCCGCTGTAATTGCTATCACATATAGCTGAATCATAAATGTAAAGAGAAATGCCTTCGTAAAGTACGGCTTTAATTTTTCTTCAACTGGAAGCAAGTACACAAGATCGGCTTCTTTTAATAATGTTTGAATAGATCCTGTCGTTAATACAAGCCCCAGTAAAACTGCCATAACGAGCGCGGCCGGAAACGAAGGTGTTAACGTTTGTAACCATTGCTGATAATAATACGCACCGGCTCCGATGATGAATACGAAAATAAATTTCAAATGGTCATTAAACACATATTTACTATATGTACGAACTTCTTTTAAAAAATGCCTAAATCGTTCTTTCCATAATACGCTGCTATTCATAATCTTCTTCCTTTGTTAACGCAATATAAATGTCATCTAGCGTTGCACCAGGCATATGAAATTGTGACTGCAATTCCGATAATGTTCCTTTCGCCCTTACTTCACCTTGATGTAAAATAATAAAGGAATCACAATAGCGCTCTGCTGTCGCTAAAATATGAGTACTCATTAAAATACCAGCACCATTCTTTTTCATCTTGTCCATCATTTGAAGCAGTGACTGAATCGCCAACGGATCTAATCCAACAAAAGGCTCATCAACAATATAAAGTGACGGTTCAACAAGGAACGCACTCATAATCATCACTTTTTGTTTCATCCCTTTTGAGAAATGAGAGGGAAACCATTTCAAACGATTCTTCATTCGAAATTCTTGTAATAATTGCCCGACACGCTCTTCATATTGTTTTTCATCTACACCATATGCCATCGCTGTTAACTTTAAATGCTCTTCTAACGTTAATTCATCATATAATACAGGTGTTTCAGGAATGAATGAGAAGCTAGAGCGATATGCGGTCATATCTTCTCGAATCGTTTTCCCGTTAATTGTAACACTGCCCTTTTTCGGTTCCATTAAACCAATGATATGTTTAATCGTTGTACTTTTTCCTGCTCCGTTTAAACCGATTAAACCAACAAGTTCTCCTTTATTCACAGAAAATGAAACATTTTGCAGGACAGGTCGCTTCGTATATCCTCCTGTGACATTTTCCACACGTAATAACTGTTCCATATGACACCACTTTCTTTGTTATATTCATTCACTTTTAGAAAAGCGTATACTTCAATAAAATGTATATATTCATCTTACCAAAAAATAAAAGATCCTTCATAGTATCGAATTTCTTCAAAAAAAAATTAATTTCTTTACATATCTCCTGCAAAACGGGACATCATAATGAATGAAGAAGGAACACATTGAAAAAGCAGCCACCAAATTGATGAATACAACTTAGTCAAATCATCATGAAATGGGGTGTCCATAATGGACAAAAAACATTTACACGAAGTCAGATCATTTGTTTCATTTTAGAAACGGGGTGTCTCGAGGAGAGTATATACTGTTTTATAAAATAAACAATTTCATTTTATAAAAGATTGCAATTTCATTTCATTGAAAATGGGGTGTCTACGGCAGAATACTAGCCGAATTACCATGCATTTCTTAAATAAATGAGGTGTCTGTGAACGGTAAATTATAAAAAATGCTTTTTCAATCCCTCTTCAGAAAACAGGAAGCTGAGCCAGCTTCCTGTTTTTCGTGTTTGTTCTCCTATGTAATTATGGTAAAATACGGCTAAGACTACTTGAAAGGATGAGAACAATGAATCATACAGCAGATAATTGTATTTTTTGTAAAATCATTGAAGGACAAATTCCTTGCTCAAAAGTATATGAAGATGAACATGTGCTTGCATTTTTAGATATCAGTCAAGTAACAAAAGGACATACACTTGTTATTCCAAAAGTACACAAGCAAGATATCTTTGCTTTAACGCCAGAAATTGCATCCCATATTTTTTCTGTCGTTCCTAAAATCGCAAATGCGATTAAATCGGAATTTAATCCAGTCGGCTTTAACTTATTAAATAACAATGGTGAAAAAGCTGGACAAACTGTATTCCACTTCCACCTTCATTTAATTCCACGCTACGGCGAAAACGATAGTTTTGGACTCGTTTGGAAATCAAACCAAAATGAATATACGATGGACAATTTACAAAATATCGCAAGTACCATTGCAAATAGTGTAAAATAAGATTAAGAGTAAGAATACTCTCTATTTTGTACAAATTGTACACAGCACTATCGAAACATATAAAAAACAAATGTACATAACAAGCCTACTCCTCCAAATGCAATATACTGCATGGCTTGTTTCTTAACCCAAAATGCTGGAGGATATGATCTTTTTTGCTTTACAAATAACAGTAAATGCATAGCGCGCGCAAGAAAGAAAAGACTTAGGGCAAAACAAATGGTCGTCATGATTTTCACTTTTCTCCCCCCTTGTCTTAAGCATATGCACTGTTTTATACATCATGAATATGAACAAAAAATAAGGAGGTTTCCTTTTATGTCAAAAGCTAAATCCTTTGTAACAGGTATAATTTGCGGCGGAGCTGTCGCTGGACTAGCCGTTCTGTTTTCTACTCCTTCTTCTGGTAAAGTTATGCGTAGCAAACTAAAAGAAAAAGGAAATGATATTAAAAAGACGCTAGCTGATATTACGGCTGATACAAAATTATTAAAACGTCAAATTGTTGAAACAGCTTCAGAAGGCAAAGAAGTCTTTCAAGGACTGAAAGATGATATGCAAGATACACTTTCTACATGGAAGCAAGATATTTCTCAAAACAAACGCCACATTGAACAAGAGATTTTAGACATTCAAAAATCAATTGAAAAATTGCAACAAGCAGTTCCAGAAAAAGCGTAAAACAAGCCTAAAACACGCCACACTTATACTTGTGGCGTGTTTTTTATTTACACCTTACTCGCCCTTATGTAACAATTCCTTATTCATCCGAGCAATTAGATCTTCAATTACTTCTTTATTCAGCGATGTGAATCCTAGAAAGCAGGCGATTCGAAATCAGAAGCTAAATATGCATTAAAATTGAAGTCGTCTTCTCTTATATTCTGTAGAGAAGACGATTTTTCAAATACCTCTCCATTCCCTATCTCTTCAATAAATCCCCATAATATGAAGATATATCGCTTGTAATTTTATTCAATTTATATTCAATAAATGATAAATAAAATACATAATTTCTCATAATTTGTAATGAAACATTTTATATCTATATCTTCTCTATTACGTGGAAAAATAGAGATTCGTGAAAATTATTCATTTACAGCATTTTTCTTCTATCTTTTTTCACCCCTTCATATCCCCCATACACAGTACTACACTTTATCATATAGCGTTTACAAATTTTCTTTATTGACCGCCAATTGTTATTTTTCCGAAAAATTTTCACAATTCTCACAAAAAGACTTTATTAATTTTTATTTTACTGGCATAATAGATACTAATGAATAAGAATGTAAAAAGTGGGTGAGTATATGAAAAATGGAGAAAAAGATTACACGGTAAAAGAAGCAATGATTTTTAGTCAACGCATTGCTCAATTATCGAAAGCGTTATGGAAATGTGTAGAGAAAGATTGGCAACAGTGGATTAAGCCATATGATTTAAACATTAATGAGCATCATATTTTATCAATCGCTTATCATTTAAAAGGGGCTTCTATCTCTGAGATTGCAAAGTTTGGCGTTATGCACGTATCAACGGCATTTAACTTTTCTAAAAAACTTGAAGAGCGCGGGTATCTTGTATTCTCAAAAAAAGAAGACGATAAACGAAATACGTATATTGAAATTACTGAAAAAGGGGAAGAATTATTGCTACAATTAATGGAGGAGTATAACCCTGAAAGTAATTCGGTCTTTAATGGCGCTCTTGCCCTTCGCAATTTTTATGGGAAATTTCCAGAAAATATCGAATTAATCGCAATTTTAAGAAATGTTTATGGTCAAGACTTTATCGATATTTTTGAGAAATCACTAGATAGTATTGAGGAAAATTTCACGGAACACGATCAAAAATTAATTAAAAAATAATACAGATTATCTTTTCGCTATCATGCGTATAAATTCTTCCATAATTGGCTGAAATAAGCCTTGTTTTGCTAGCGCTTCCGCAGTTTCGTTTACTTCGAGCTGATGTGGAAGCGCTTTTTCAAATTGATCCAAAAGAGCATCAAACAAAAGTAAGCCCTCTTTTTTCTCTGCTATGTATTGTTCGTTCAATTGTTCGCAAAGATTTAGTATGCGTTCGATATCCTTTTTACGTGCCTTTTTCTTTATAATTAAAGAATAAAATGGACACTTATCTTCGTCGATCATTTGAAAAAGAAGTTCTACATAATATTCAGCTTGTTCTAGTCTTTTTACAACGTCCATTTTCTCCCTCTCTTTCTAACCAAAGTCTTCTATTTCTGAATTTTATAACACGAACAAAATATCGTATGATACAATATATAAAGCATATGTATTTTGGCCAAAAGGAGGTATCTCCTCGTGACTCTTATAGAAATCATTTTCGTCACATTTGCACTTATTGTTCTATTCTACACGAATTTCATGACGCACACACTGTGTGAGCGAAAGCAAATATCCGCGAGCCGCCAACCGGGCGTTTTTCGGATGATGAATGTATGTATTACGATTCTATTAATTTCTAGTTATATAGAAATTATATTTCACGGAAAGTGAGGAAGGGAAGCACCTTCCTCACTTTTTTCCTCTATAAACAAATTATACCTACTATAACCAATAAAATAAACAGTACAAGTAATAAAATAAGCGATGAATTCATTCCCCTATCCCCTCCTATTTCCTTTATATGCACATTCGCCTAAATAAGGTACTCTCTTCTCAATCTGACAATTCCCCTCAATAAATGGGCAATTTTTCTTTATCAATAGGAAAAGGCTTCAAAATATGATATATTAAATTTTGTACATATTGCCCATACTATAAAATAAAATTACCTTTATCTACATTTTATCCTCAGCCTCGGTAGGCCCTGTTAAGTATGCTTTTACATAATAAGAAGGCAGAAGACCAGTGAGACTTAATCGGGCTCTTTTGGACAAAATATCATCTAAAATGAGGAAACTGTTCATTTGTGCAGGATAAATTAAAAATACATAATAGTAGGAGTGTTTATTTAATGAAGAAAGCTATACTTGCCTTAGCCGCAACCAGTGTACTTGCCTTATCAGCATGTGGAACATCTGATAAAATTGTAACTTCTAAAGCTGGTGACATCACAAAAGAAGAACTTTATACAACAATGAAGCAACAAGCAGGTAAACAAGTTTTACGTAATATGGTTGTCGAAAAGGTAATGATTAAAAATTACAAAGTCGATGACAAAGAAGTCGACAAGAAATATGATGAATTCAAAAAACAGTACGGTGACCAATTTGCAACACTATTAAAGCAACAAGGTATTAAAGAAGATACTTTAAAAAATAGTGTTCGCGCTCAATTAGCAACAGAAAAAGCGATTGAACAGAGCATCACTGACAAAGAATTAAAAGATAATTATAAACCTGAAATTAAAGCAAGTCACATTCTTGTAAAAGATGAAGAAACTGCGAAAAAAGTGAAAGATGAACTTGCACAAGGTAAATCTTTCGAAGATTTAGCGAAGGAATACTCTACAGATCCAGGATCAAAAGATAAAGGCGGAGATCTTGGATACTTCGGACCAGGTAAAATGGTACCAGAATTTACAGATGCTGCTTATAAATTGAAAAAAGATGAAGTAAGTGACCCTGTGAAAACACAATACGGTTACCACATCATTAAAGTAACAGATATTAAACCACAAGAAAAAACTTTCGATCAAGCAAAAGGTGATATTAAAAAAGATCTTGTTGCGAAAAAATCTCAAGATCCTCAATTTATGAGTGACCTTATCACAAAAGAAGTGAAAAAAGCTGATGTGAAGATTGAAGATAAAGACTTAAAAGATATCTTTGAGACTCCAAAAGCAGACACAGAGAAAAAATAATTCATATAAAATAAGCTGTCAGGCCTTTCCTGACAGCTTATTTTCGTATTGCTCTTTTTTAAATGATATTGTTGTTAAATACTCGTTGTATATGGAACTTTTCTACAATATTTTTCTCTCAAAGCTATATAAATCCATTTTCATTTTTCGGCATCTAAATCCCTGCTATGCAG
>NZ_JBALQK010000095.1:8436-21796 GCF_036965845.1 Bacillus sp. JJ1127
AGATGCTCTCTCCCACCTAAAAAAAAGGCCTAAAGGTTCTCTCTTCCCTTTAGGCGCTTTTTATTGCTGATCTTAAGCTAATGCAGCTGCGTGTTCTTGCTGATCTACAGGCACTACGGCATCTCTTAATGCTTTCTCTAATTCAGCTGTATATTTCAGTTGTTCTTCTTTACTCCAACCTAATTTTGCAGCCATATACGTAATCACAGATTCTTTCCAATCATATACCCAGTGAATGTTGAAGAATACAGCCCCTCTTCGGCGTACGAAGAAGTCCACAGGTTTTACTGTCATTTCATAGTCCATCGCGTATACGAGCGGTACAAGTACGTCTAACGGCATGTTATACTCTTTCGCTTCTTCTTTCAATTGTTTTGCTAAGTTAAAGAGAATATCGACGTTAGAACCATAGAATTTCGCAAATTGTTCTGCTTGTTCTGTCGTTAAACCATATTTTGTTCCCTCCACAGCTTTTTTCGCAATAAATGTTGGGAACCCATTAGAACCACCTACATGTCCGCCAGAGATTGGCATATGTTTCGTTTTTGTTTTTGGATATGCGCTATGCCCCTCTTTTTGCATTAAAGATGTTACATAGTCAACTACCATTTCTGCCATTTTCCGATATCCTGTTAATTTACCGCCAGCAATTGTAATTAAACCAGAGTCAGATGTCCAAATTTCATCTTTACGAGAAATTTCAGATGCGCTCTTTCCTTCTTCGTAAATTAATGGACGTACACCAGCCCAGCTTGATTCAATATCTTTTTCTGTAATTTTAACTGTTGGGAACATATAATTAATCGCATTGATAATATATGTGCGATCCTCTGTTGTCATTTGCGGTACTGCTGCGTCTTTATCATAAAACGTATCTGTTGTACCTACATATGTTTTCCCGCCGCGCGGGATTGCGAAGACCATACGTTTATCTGGTGTATCAAAATAGATCGCTTGCCCAAGCGGGAAACGTTTTTGATCAATAACTAAATGCACACCTTTTGATAACTGCAGTACTTTTCCTTTTTTCGAATTATCTTTTTCACGAAGTGTATCCACCCAAGGACCAGCTGCGTTTACAATTTTCTTCCCGTATACTTCATATACTTCTCCGTCTAATAAATCAATAACACGCACACCGCATACTTTACCATCTTTATATAAGAACCCGTCTACTTTTGCATAGTTAACTGCTTTCGCACCGTGTTCAATTGCTTCTTTCATTACTTCGATTGTTAAACGCGCATCATCTGTACGATATTCTACGTAATACCCGCCGCCTTTTAATCCTTCTTGTTTTACAAGCGGTTCTTTTTTCATTGTTTCTTCGCGGCTAAACATTTTTCTGCGTTCGCTTCGTTTTACTCCCGCAAGGAAGTCATATACACGAAGACCAATAGATGTACTAAATGAACCAAATGTACCGCCTTTATGGAACGGAAGTAACATCCACTCTGGTGTTGTTACATGGGGACCGTTCTCATATACGATTGCACGCTCTTTCCCCACCTCTGCTACCATCTTCACTTCAAGTTGTTTCAAATAACGTAAACCACCGTGTACAAGTTTTGTTGAACGACTTGATGTACCTGCTGCAAAGTCTTGCATTTCAAACACAATTGTTGATAACCCGCGTGTTGCCCCATCTAATGCAATACCTGAACCAGTAATACCTCCACCAATTACGATCACATCTAACTCTTGTTTATTTACCTCGTTTAACACGTCTTTACGTTGTTTACTTGAAAATTTCATGGTAATTCCTCCCTTTGATATAAAAAAGAGACCACGAACATCACTATAGAAATCGCCTCTATAGCGTGTTGTGGTCTCTCCATATCTCCTACCGAATTATTAACTTAACATCATTATAACACTGGTTATGATTATTTAAAAGCCTTTGTTGCTGCAATTGCTTTTTTCCATCCAGCATATAGCTCTTCACTTGTTTCCGCTTCCATTGCTGGTGTAAAGCTTCTGTCCATATTCCACTGCGCCTTAATTTCGTCTTGGTTTTCCCAATATCCAACTGCAAGACCCGCTAAGTATGCCGCCCCTAAAGCTGTCGTTTCATTTACTTCTGGACGCTCTACTGGAACATCTAACATATCACTTTGGAACTGCATTAAGAAGTTGTTCTTAACCGCTCCGCCATCAACGCGTAATGTTTTCAGTTCAATACCTGAATCTGCTTCCATTGCACATAGTACATCTTTCGTTTGATATGCTAATGACTCTAGCGTTGCACGAATAAAGTGCTCTTTCGTTGTACCACGCGTTACGCCAAATACAGCTCCGCGTACTTCACTATCCCAATATGGTGTTCCAAGTCCTACAAATGCTGGAACAACGTATACACCATCAGTTGATTCCACGCGAGACGCATACGTTTCACTTTCACTTGCATCTTTAAACATGCGCATTCCGTCACGTAGCCATTGAATTGCAGAACCCGCTACGAAAATACTTCCTTCTAATGCATATTCAACTTTACCATGTAATCCCCATGCAATCGTTGTTAATAGTCCATGCTCAGAAGCAACTGCTTTTTCGCCTGTGTTCATTAACATGAAGCAACCAGTTCCGTATGTGTTCTTCGCCATACCTTCACCGAAGCAAGCCTGCCCAAATAACGCTGCTTGTTGGTCACCAGCCACACCTGCAATCGGTACATTTTGACCGAAGAAATGATAATCAACCGTATGACCATACACTTCAGATGATGGACGTACTTCTGGAAGCATGCTTTTTGGTACTGTTAACATTTCTAGAAGTTCATCATCCCACTGTAAATCATGAATGTTATACATTAATGTACGTGATGCATTTGAATAGTCTGTTACGTGCACTTTACCACCAGACAATTTCCATACAAGCCATGTATCAATTGTACCGAATAGTAACTCGCCGCGTTCTGCCTTTTCTCTTGCACCTTCAACGTTATCTAAAATCCATTTTACTTTCGTACCTGAGAAATATGCGTCAATTAAAAGACCTGTTTTTTCGCGAACCATATCGCTATAGCCTTTTTCTTTTAATTCATCACAAATTTCAACTGTTTGACGAGATTGCCACACAATTGCGTTATAAACTGGTTTCCCAGTTTCTTTGTCCCATACAACCGCTGTTTCACGTTGGTTTGTAATCCCGATTCCAGCGATTTGTTCTGGTTTTACATCTACTTCACTTAAGCAAGTTGCAATAACAGCTAGAATAGATCCCCAAATTTCTTGTGCGTTATGCTCTACCCAACCTGGCTTTGGAAAGTGTTGCGTAAATTCTTTTTGTGCTACATGAACAATTTTACCTTCTTTATTAAAAAGAATTGCACGTGAACTTGTTGTTCCTTGGTCTAATGAAAGAATATATTTTTCCATATTCAGTTCCCCCTTACGCTATTTTTCTACTATTTGCATCTTTTCCACTCTTTTTGCTTGTCATATAAGAGATTGCTAGTACAATCACAGTTGCAATTATCACATAAATAAGCGCTGCATTTTGTTTCCCTTCAAATACAACTTGGTGGAATAAACCTGCAAGTGATCCACCTAAAATCGGTCCTACAACCGGAATCCATGCATACTTCCAGTTTGATCCACCCTTTCCTGGAATCGGAAGGAAGAAGTGTGCAATACGAGGACCTAAATCACGAGCCGGGTTAATTGCATAACCTGTTGTTCCACCTAATGATAAACCAATACTTACAATTAAAAAACCTACGATAAACGGATTTAAACCATCTGCAAATTTATTAGCACCAATTGCTAATATACCAAACACTAAAACGAATGTACCAATCATTTCACTTAAAAGGTTTGCAAATGTGTTCGGAATTGCTGGCCCTGTTGCAAAAACACCTAACTTTGTACCTGGATCTTCTGTTTCTTTCCAATGAGGTAAATAATGTAAATATACGATAATTGCACCGATGATTGCGCCAATCATTTGCGCAGCGATATACCCCGGTACATCGCTCCATGGGAACGCTCCCTTAAAAGCAAGCCCTATTGTTACAGCTGGATTTAAATGTGCCCCACTAATCGATCCAACTGCATATGCTGCGATAGCAACCCCTAAGCCCCATCCCATTGTAATAACAATCCAGCCTGAATCCTTAGCAAACGACTTCTTTAAACTTACCCCAGCACAAACGCCGCCACCAAGAACGATTAACAACGCTGTCCCTATTAACTCTCCTAAAAATGCTGACATAATACCCCTCCCCACTTGATTTAAGCACTTTCAATGTGACGGAGATAAAATGAATGGTCATTCGTTTTTTTTCAAAAGAAAAGATCCACAGTCTACATGCTTCTACATAGAAATATAGAAACAATGAAATGTGGATCTCTTCTTTTCTCCGTCACGTTTATTAACTTATCTATAATGTAAACCATAATTGAAAGCGGTGTCAATAAAATTTTCTCATATTTTTGTCACTTTTTTTGATAATATTTCCATAACTCTTTGTTCGATGTTGTAATCGCTGTTGCACCAGCTGCTAATGCTCTTTCTACATCATCAACACTGCGAATAAAACCACCTGCCAAAATCGGCACGCCTGTCCGCTCTTTCACCTCGGCAATTACACCGGTTAAAGCTCCTGGAAGTACCTCGATATAATCCGGCTTTGTTTTCTCTAAAAGATTACAACTCTTTTCCATCGCACTAGAATCTATTAAAAAGATGCGCTGAATCGCAACAACACCTTTTTGCTTCGCCTTCATAATGACATTTGCTTTTGTCGATAACAATCCATAAGGTCTAAACTCTTGGCATAAAAACTCTGTTGCATGTCCATCACTTTGCAATCCATGGATCAAATCGACATGTAAAAATATTTTTTTACAATGCTGCTTCGCTAATGCCACAACACTCTTCAATTGACCGATATGAATATCTAAAATCACAATATACTCATACGAACTATGTAATAACTTTTCTAAATCCTTAATCTGCCGAACAGCTGGCAAAATCCTTTGTTCATGAAATTCCATTCCAAAAGTCCCCTTCCTATCTATCCTTTATAGTACACAATTTGAGCATGGGTGTGGGGATTTTTTACGCTTCCAAGTTGTCGTTTCTGTTAAATGACGATAAAGTTATTTAATTTTAAAAGCCCAAACAAACATAACCCCGTTCTATATTTAGAACGGGGTTAAAAATATAGTTGTTCAATCTTGATATAAGATACTTCACTACACTAAAAAATATAGCAATAAAGTCGTTTAAAAATCTAAGTTTTATTCAAAAAATAGCGCCCTTTTCTGGAACAACAACATTTTCTTTTAATGATTCTTCATCCACTCTAATTTGTTTAATATATAGTGATTATATAATTCATTTTCTATTGTCTGTTGACTCAGATAAGTAAATCCACATTTTTCAATTACTTTATTTGATGAAACGTTGTTAATTAAAGCTACTGCGTTAATGACTTCCAAATTTGTATTTGTAAACAAATAGTCAATCAATCCTTTAGACGCTTTAGTAGCATAGCCTTTCTTTTGATATTCACTGGAAATGGCATACATAATTTCTCTATTCGGTGAAGGTAGCTCATCTTTTATGCCCGTACAGCACCAACCAATAAATTTATCCGTTTCCTTAATAAATATCCCTAGTTTTAAAAAATGACCATCTATGTTTGATGTATTTACAACGGCATCAAGAAACGCTTTATTTGCTGGTATTTCGTAATTGGTAACCCAATCAACCCGTTGTTCTTTTGTTGATTTCCAGTCTGGCAAAAAATTAAATATTTCTGGTTGATTTGATATTCTGTATATATTATCTGCATCTTTAATGGAAAACTCTTGAAGATAAATATCTCCACAATCTATCCTAAATAATTTTTCTGATGTTTTATGTTTCATAACTTTTCCCCTTGTAAGTCATATTTTCATTACTTCTTTTATTGAGCAATCTTATTCCATTTAACTCCCTTTCCCTTAAAAAAATTATCTCAAAATTTAATTATTTATACAATCACTTATTCTAGAATCTGGCCCGATTGTTGAATAACATTTTTAACAACTTTATTATTTTTTAAACGACTTTTTTGTCACTTAATAGTTTCGTGTCGGTAAGTCGATATATTCTAAGTTGTGTTCGATATATTTTTGGAAATAGAAAAGTGGATAACGAATATGTTATCCACTCCCCCCCGTACTTATAGTAAAACCGAGTCTTTATCACTATCTTGGTTACGTCTCTCACGTTCTTCCTCTAAACGCTTCATATATACTTCTCCTTCTTTTTCGATAAACTCATTATCCATCTCTTGTTCTTTTTTCGAAGTATATAAAACCATGTAGCCACTTACAACAATCCCAATAATAATAAGATAAATCCACCATGGTAAAGTTTCCACTTGATTTCCTTCCTTTCCTAAGACAAGCCTTGTTAGTTTCACTGTATGAAAGGAAGATTGGATTTATGATTAAAATTTTACATTTTAATATTCTTTTCAAAGAATACTTGGATATATTTTATAGATTCTTCAAATTCTTGGCAGGACGGGAGCGTGGTATTCTTTTTCAATTGATAAGAACATGCTGTTCGCAATGAAGAAAGCGCCATTTCAAGAATATTTTCGCGGGATGATTGATGAAGAGAATGAATTTGATTTTGAAGGCACAGATCCAGAATTTTTAGATGAAAGGAATTGGTCTGTTTTCGATGAAAGTGAAGGTACATACTTAGGAATCACTCTTCCAGCTATTTACATTGAAGATACAACGATTGCATGGCGGTGGAGATATTCTGCTCATAAAAAATGAAAGAGGCTCCAAGAAGTCAGTTATCTGACTTCTTGGACAGCCCCTATTTCGAATTTGTTTTTACCTTTAACTTCATTTTACTTACCATGGATTCAAGTTTATTAACAATCTCTTTTTCGAAAGTTTTATAAAAAGCATTATTGGATATCGCAATAAAGAACAACATAAGATAAGTCATTTTTTCATTACCCTCTACTACAGTACCTTTAAATCCCCATTCTTCTAACGTTTTCCCTCCTATATTTACTATTGAAAACGCACCTGAAATATATGTAGCAAAAAAATGCACCTGATAAAACCTTTTTAAAAATGTATTTGAATTACCTCTCCAAATATAGATAAAGTGTAAAAGGAATGATAATATACCTGACAATATACTAGACATTATTAACATAAAAATAAATACTTCTACTGAATCTGAAGCTACAAACATACTAATAAGTGGGTCTGCAAACGAAATAATTTGTACTCCATATACTACTGTAAAAAAATACAAAACCAAATAATAGAAATAAACAAACATATTACTCATCTCCTGAAAAATAATGAATTGAAAATTGATCTTGGGAGTAAGCGGAGATACGCGTACAACTAGGTCATACGGATACATTATTTACTAAAAACTGTTTTCCGAAGATATGTGTAATATAAACATTCGTTTTTATTTAAAAATATGAACTATCCTAATCGATGAACTAGATGTAACAAAATACTGTATCAAAAATAATCTGTAACATTATTAGTGCAATACTTTTTCGCTATACAAAAAACCTAATGTTAGAAATAGAATACAGGCTGTGTTCCAAAATTACATGTATCTTAATAGAACCCCATCTTGTTAATACTTTTCTTTCATACATTCTTACTAATAGAATCTGCTCTTCTAGCAATTGGAATTCCTATTATACTAAAAAATACAAACAATACAAACAATACAAACCAAAATTAAACTATTCTCTAAGAGAGTAGCTTAATTTTGTTGAGGGACATCGTCATATTTCGAAAAACCCCTATACTAAGGGCATTTTTAATTATATTGCGTTAAAACTGTAAACCTATTAAAAGACTCTTTTCATTATCGTTTTTTATTTAACTAAGCGCCATTCTAGCAAAAAATGCTTAAAAATCATCATGCATAGTATACTTGGTGATTTTTAAGCATTTTATACCCTTTTGTACTTGTTCTTATGTACTCTTATAAAGAAAGAGATAAACTGTACCCTGAATCGCAGACACTAAAAAAGATGGCTTCGGTGAATACCGAAACCATCTTTTAAGTGCTTGATTCTTCATGGTCTTTTTACAGGGTGCAGTTCATACTCATTTAAATTTAATGATATCTTTTAATGTTGGTAAGGATTGAATAGCTCCGTAATTTGTACAAGTAATTGCTCCAACTTTGTTAGCAAATGCAACGAATGTACAAAGTTTTTCAAAGTTAAAGTTAAATAGATTCTCTTCTTTAGAAAGCTGATAAAGCATTGCACCTACAAACGCATCTCCTGCACCAGTTGAATCTACCTGTTTCACAGTAATAGAAGGAATAATAGCCTCTCCTTCACTAGTTGCAAGAAGTGTACCTTGTTTTCCAAGTGTAATCGCAACTACCTTTGCGCCTTTTTCAAGTAAAAACTGTGCAGCTTTATTCATATTTGTTTCTTTAGAAAGCATGATCGCTTCCTCTTCGCTTACTTTTACGAAATGGGCTTGTGCAATGAAAGTTAAGCAATCCTCGCAAAATTGCTGTTTATCTGTAATTAATGCATCACGATAGTTTGGATCAAAAGAAATAAAGTGGTTTTGTTCTTTTGCATATTGTAGCAGCTGAAAATAGGTTTCTTTTAAATGCCCAGGCAACAAAGCTGTCGCTGACCCAAAATGAATAATATCATGCTTGTGCATTTTAGAAAGATCGATTTTATGAAACTGATATTCTCCATCAGCACCACGCATAAAAGTAAAATCACGTTCACCATGCTGATCAATAGAGACAAAAGCTAATGTCGTTTGGTTCTCTTTTATAAGCATAGAAGTATCGACATAGTTTTCTTGCAATGTTTTTTCTAGAAATTCTCCAAAAGGGTCGTTTCCGACTTGTCCAATGAATGAAGCTTTTCCGCCTAATTTTGTAATTGCTGCTGCAACATTCGCAGGAGCTCCGCCAGCTTTTTTTTCAAAGTGTACTCCATCTGCTAATGGTACATGTGTATTACAACAAATAAAATCAATTAATAATTCACCGATGCAAAATACTTGTTTCATTCCAATCCTCTCCCAAGTTTGTATTGTGTTATATGAAATTCCATCTTTTCATCTGTGAAAAGAGAGATGTTGTACTCTATATCTTTACGAGGGAATACCCGCGATGTAAACACAGTTTCTCCATCACATAGGAAGATTTCAACAATGCTTTGATCTACGAAAATACGTATTTTCATTGTATCTTGGATCGGAATTTCTTTATAGCGTTTGTAACCATATTCTCCTCCAAAGCGGTGATGGAAGCTTCCTCGCTCAATAGAAACAATCCCTTGATCACGCTGAAAAGTAATCGGAAATGATTCTTGATGATAATGGAATAAGGAAATACCAAAAACATTTGCCTTTTCAGATTGTAATCGTACTTCTAATTCGTAGGAATGTTCTTTGAAAAGGTCAGATAATACATATGTTTCATTCTGTAAACAACCTGATACTGTTCTAGAAGATGTACGTAATTTCTTTAATTCACCAATCGGACGTTGTTTTAACACGTTATTTTCAAGAGTTAACTCACGTGGGATCGTTAAACAATGTGCCCACATAAAATCATCTGAAGGATACGTAATTTCACTTGATCCCGCCCACGCAAGCATAATGCGGCGTCCAGACGGATCTTGCAATGTTTGCGGTGCGTAAAAATCAAACCCTTTATCTAATTCATAATAAGAATCAACGTGAAAGTATAAATTTTCTAGATCCAATGTCCCAATTGCATAAATAACATTATAAACATTTTGATAGCTATCCTTTGTTGCTTGAATACCTTGCGGAGAAAAAATAAGAATATCTTTTCCATCTAAATGAAAATAGTCAGGACACTCCCACATAAAGCCGAAATCTTTTAAATTTGTTTGTAGTTCTCCTTGTAACTTCCAATCATACAAGTCTTTTGATTGATAGATAAGAAGTGTACCGGTTTCGTTTTCCCGTTGTGCGCCGAGCATCATATAATAAAAATCATCATATTTCCAAATTTTAGGGTCACGAACATGTCCCGTATATCCAGCAGGAACACTTCGAATAATTGGATTATATTCTGCTTTTTCAACCTCATATTGTTTATTCATGAAGGCAACACATTGATTAGCGTCACGCGAACCATCGGTATGTTTTACATTTCCTGTATAAAACAAGTGAAGTATATCATCTTTTACGAAAGCTCCCCCAGAATAGGCACCGTGGGATTCATAACTTTCAGTAGGAGTAATTGCCACAGGCATACGTTCCCAGTGAATCAAGTCTTTAGATTTCACATGCGCCCAATGTTTCATTCCATGAATAGGAGCAAATGGGTACCACTGATAAAACACGTGGTACTCATTATTATAATAAGATACACCATTTGGATCATTCATTAATCCATATGGCGGATGAATGTGATAAGTGGGCTTCCAAGAGTCTTGATTTGCAATTTTCTCTAGCGAAGTCAATTCACACCCTTTTGCCTCTCGTATTGTTCTATATTTATCCATAGGGTGTTCACCTCAAAAAAATTAGTTCTTTTCTTTATATAGAAGCATTGTCGCAACAAACGCTGTAATAACAGCAATAGCAAATCCAATTACATAATGAACGACATTCATCATTCCTAATGGGGCCACAATCGTAAGCATCGGAATCCCTGTTAAACCATAAGCATTTGCCACAACATTCGTAAACACAACGTATGCCCCGCCAAAAGCTCCGCCAATCCCTGCAGCAATAAAAGGTTTTCCTAGCTTTAAATTCACACCAAAGATTGCAGGTTCTGTAATTCCTAAAAAAGCTGAAATAGCAGAAGGAATTGCAATACTTTTTGTTTTTGTATTTGTTGTTTTAAAATAAACAGCTAAAGCTGCCCCGCCTTGCGCAACATTTGCCATAGACCATATCGGTAGTAAAAAGTTTACACCAATATCTTTATTTGCAAGTAACCCAGCTTCAATAGCATGGAAACTATGGTGTAATCCTGTTAAAACGATAGTCGAATATAAACCACCAAAAATAAACCCAGCAACTGGCCCAGCAACTTGATATACAGTATTTAAAATGTACGTAATACCATCACCAAATTTATAACCGATAGGACCGATAATAATTAATGATAGAAAACCTGTAATCACAACAGTTAAAAAAGGTGTAATTAATAAATCCAAAGAATTTGGTACATGTTTTCGTAACTGCTTTTCTATTACACTCATTACATATACACATAATAAAACAGGAAGAACTGTGCCTTGGTAACCAATCATATCAATGTCCATACCAAGAAAATGCAATACCGCCGGTTTCGCATTCCCAAGTGTCCAAGGGTTCATTAATGCAGGATGAGTTAAAATACCACCAATTACAGCTCCTAAGAAAATATTACCGCCAAATTCTTTTGCAGCACTAACACCAAGTAAAATCGGTAAAATAATAAACGCTGTACTTGAAAATATATCAAGCAATTGAATGAGAGCATGATCAGCCGGCACTAATTTAAACGCTTTCAACATTCCGAGTAAGCCCATTAATAAACCGCTGGCAACAATGGCCGGAATGATTGGCACGAAAATATTTGATAATACTTTTGCTAGCCGAGCAACTGGATTCATTTTTTTCTTTACAGCTTCTGTATGCGTCTGAGGATCGATTTCAGATAAGCCGATAAGATTCGCAAATTGTTCATATACTTTGTTAACAATTCCCGTTCCAAAAATAATTTGATACTGCTCACCTGTAGAAAAAGCACCTTTCACGCCTTCTATGTTTTCGATTTCTGTTTGTGTTACTTTTGATTCATCCTTTAAAACAAGACGAAGACGTGTTGCACAATGAGTTGCACTTATAACATTTTCTTTTCCGCCGATATGCTGCAATACACTAGCGGCAGTCTCTTTCATATCCATTCAAAGTCCCCCTAATTCATTTTGCGGAACCGGTTCCGCAAATGGTTAAAATAAAAGACAGGTCTTTCATATACAAAAGAAATCCTGTCTTCATTTTTCAAAATACGGAACCGGTTCTATAAAGAATTATAAAACGCTTTCATATTTTGTCAATACTTTCTCGAATTTTTAATACATATTTTGAACTTACTATTTTTGGAATATCTTTATTTTCAACTAACTGTATGATAGATTTAGCAGCAATCGTTCCAGCGTAATGGTAGTCAAATGAAACAGTTGTTAAACTAGGATGAATTATTTCAGAAATATCATAACCTCCAAATCCTGTAACGGAAATATCTGCTGGTACAGAAAGATTACTTTCATGAATAACCTTTATTGCACCAATAGCGATGTTATCTGTTGCACAAACAATAATAGTAGGACGGTTATTTTCCAAAATATATGCTACTTGCTCCATTGCATCTTTGACATGAAAAGTTGTTTCATAATACGTAACATTGCACGATGGAGCGAAAGTTTGAACTGCCTTTTGAAAACCTTGTTTTCTCTTTACCCCAACTGAAACATCTTCTTCCGTTACTCCTAAATAAGCAATATGACGGTGACCTTGTGATAAAATGTATGCTCCTAATTCAAACGCTGCCTCAAAATCATTGTGAATGAGACAATAATGACCTTCGTATTGTTGACCGACGAATAAAACAGGAATTTTTAATGTACTCAAAATTTTATTATGTTGCTCTGTTAATTTTGTCGTTAATAAAATAATTCCAGCTACTTTTTGTTTTGCAAAGTTTTCAATTGCTTCAATCTCTATTTCTTGCCTTTGATTTGCGTTTGCCACAAGCATTTGATAACCCTGTTCACGAAGTGAATTATCGATTCCAATAAGGGTTTTCGTCGTAGCAAAAGAGTCTAAACGCGGAACGATAACGCCAATTAAATTTGTTGTTTTTGCTTTTAAACTTCGCGCGAATGTATTAGGAGAAAAATTTGTTTCTTGAATAATCGCTTCAATTTTTTGTTTTGTTTTATCACTGACATACCCACCATTCAAATAACGAGAAACGGTACTTTTTGCGACACCTGCTAATTTAGCAATGTCTGATATATTTTTTGCCATTCTTTTCTCCTCTTTAATAACCTAGATTTGTTCCATAACCTTCATCAATTGGGCTTTTATAAGCTGCTTATCTCCCGCCTATCTTCTTTACTTTCGCTGAATTTTGAGGCGGGAGTATGATTGCCCACAAATAGCGGGATAAAAACAAGCCAATGTGTTAACATGTTGCACACTATTAATATTAACCTATACTAGACAGGTTTTCATATATTATTACGTGTTTTGGCTATTTTTAAAGTTAAAAGTGCATTACTATATATACATCAATTAAAAAAACAACATAAAACCTTTCTTTTTAGGGGGGCGAGAGCATCTGGCCA
>NZ_JBALQK010000096.1:0-29741 GCF_036965845.1 Bacillus sp. JJ1127
GAATAATTATAGGATGTGTCACTATCTCGGTAATAGATTAAGAAAATCTTAATTTATTACGATTTATACATAGTACAAGGGGTAGTGCCTCATCTCCATCAACTTAAGAATTTTATAAAGCTCCCAAAATAAAAAAATGTGCTTTTTTGTAGCAAATTAATACAAAATTTCGTTTTGTGGGCGCTATAAAATGTTAACTTAATGGGCATAGGATACTGCCCCATACTATAATTTTTACACACCTTGTATCACATATACCTTCGCGTATACATCGTATTTCGCTGCAAATTGCTCCAGCTTTTTCTGCCTATATTCTGTCATTGTAAAGAAGTGGATCACCGGTATTTTTCCACTGTATTTATTTTTGTAATATAGTGCAAATTCCCTGTATCGATTTAATTTTTCACTGTTCACATTCATCATTTGTGTACGATCTATTTCAACTGCATTTAAAACTCCTTCCTCATCTCGAAACTTTACATCAGGAATAATTGTCTTCTTTTTGTCATTTATTTTATAACGTATAGGTTCTTCTATTCTCCAGTCGTCGGGACAGAATAGATAGAGCCACGCTTCATTTCTCATAAGGCTGTGAGCTAATCGACTATTTGGTACAATCTTCTCTGTATCGTCGAACAATTCACGGCCTTTTTTATTTAAGTAATATACATATTCTTTTTGGTATATTGTGTAATTTACATACAGGCTTAAATCCTTTAAAATACGGTTCGCGTTCCGTATTCCACCCATATCATGAATTGCCATCAGATGCCGCCTTGTTGCGAACTTCAGCTTTCTAATCGAGGTCAGAATCGTCATCTGACGGTTGATCTTGATATGTGTCTGGATGTTCATTCTTCTTCACCTCGTATTGTTTTAGATGTTCCCACATAACCTTATCATCGATGTAAGGTACCTGGATCTCAGTTAGATCCTCCTTCATATAAATTGCTCGCCCTTGAATTGAAGGTAAGTTTTCTAATCCGGATTGATCGATAACAACCTCAGACGCTACTCGTGTAGGTAATCGAAAACCTAATTTTGCGTTTGCCATTTGTTTTATCACTCGAGGTAATGTATCAGCTGTAGGATACTGTGTACAAAAGATAATACGGAAACCTAATGCTCCACCAACACGCGCAATATGACTTAGCATGTATTGGCATTCCTCCAGCATTTTGTTATGTTCCCTCGGTAATCCTTTTGAAGGAGCTAATACTGCTCCCTCATCTACGACGATAAAATATCGATCCTTTTCTTTTGTATGAACAATATTCTTGAACCTTCTTTCTTTCATGTACTTACCGCGCTCATTCATTTTCTCCATTACTTTGAGTAGCATTTCATGTGCTTGAATTGGTGTCTCTGCAATATGCTCAACTTGCTTCAAGTCTTTGTATTCTCCAAATTCGAGTCCTTCTTCTTTCAAATCAATTAGATAAAAATGAGCGTGATCCGGGTTCGCTACTGCTAATGATGTAAATAAGTTTTTTAAAAACACCGTTTTCCCCATACGTATTAGCCCACCTACAGCTAGGTGTGGTGTTTCATCAAAGTCATGAGAAATTAACTTCTCCAGGCTTTGACCTATCGGCACAAACCACTTACCAGGCGTTATTAATCCTGTAGACCATTCCCACTTTTTCGGTATTTCCTTACTAAATACACGAATGCTTAATTTATAATTGTTGTAATGAATTCGTACAGGTTTATTCAATCCTTCAGAAACAACGTCCTCTACCTTCTGTATTATTTTTGACGGCATGCCCACCGGTAAACGATACACATAAGTCGTACTACGGTCATCCATTTTTTGCTCAAGAAAGACTGGATAATGTAGTTTTTCATCCCTTCGAATTGCAATTCCGCTTACTTCAAAAAACACTTGTATCTTCTTTCTATCATCTTCTTTACGTTTGAACTTATCACTTACCAAAGCATATCCGAGCGAAACTGCAGGTATTAATAATAATTCAAGCATAGGGGATCACTCCTTATATATCCTATAGGGAGATAGTTGCACCTTTTTGGAAGATTTACGTACAAGTTATTTTTCTTATATAGCAAATTGTCCGTCACTTCCAGGTTATCTTCCTTCAAAGAAACATGATTAGAACATAACGTAGAAGATACAAGAACGAGCCTGTAAGTGTAGTGTACATGGTTATACGTGGAAGCCAATGTGGAACACTCTGCCCCATCTTCTCAGCTGCTTTCATTGTTACTACGGACAATCCCGTTGCCGTCCAAATGACTACGGCTTCCCCAGCAAGTGTCATATTGAATCCCTCTTTCTTTTAAGTTGTAATCCCTTAGATGTCATAACAGGTTGGTACTGATTTATTACTTCTTCCCACTCAAGAATTTCTTCCTCTTCCTCATACAAATCATCCATAATATCGTTCGATAACCTGTAATATCCTTTGTACTCCTTGTTATTAAATACCTCATGCCTTTCCATATGCTCTAGAATAGACTTTGCTTCACCTTTCCCCCTGGCTTCTTTATACATGCTTCTTAATTCTTTTGAGGAATACAGATACGGTGTTTCATTCAAATATCCATATTGCCATCTCATCAATCATCCCCCCATTCTTTACACCAAGAAAGATACATATCAATCCTTTTCTGTACTCCTCTTTCGTTATACGGCCCATATACTTCTTCCCCTAGTATGTCAACTAAATCAATGTAATCAGGATGTTGCAACTTATCATGATTTGTTATGTGCCCATATATTGCAGCCACTTCTTTTTCATCGTTTGCATCAGCATACATATTGAACAACGTTTGTGACGGATACAACCTCATCTGTGGTAAACATTTGTACCCAGGTCTCACCTATCATCACCTTCCCCATCTTGATGTCCTTAATTCCACTTGGTATTCCTCGTGGTCTTGATATAGGTATATGACCTAGAAAATAGATTTTGCGTGTCCAAACAAATTTTTTTGCCTGAATGCCTGTACTATTTTCAAAGGAGTTAATTACCAATTGTAGAACTTATTGTTTTGAGGTGATTGTTTATGAAATTTAAATGCCGGTTAAAAATTATCTTTGCTGAATTAGATATTAAACAAGGGGATTTCGCTAAACGTATAGGTATTGATGATTCCACTTTAAGTTCACTTGTTAAAAATCGTACAACACCAAGATTTGATACAGCCTACAGAATCGCTCAAGAGTTAGGAAAACCTATCGAGGAGATCTGGACCATCGACGAATAACTCATCCCCCTCCAGCCCTAATAAGTTTTTTTATATTGGTTTTTATACTTGACTTTGGCGGTTTGCCGACAATCATGGGATGAGGGTACAGGACAACGGCTAGGGCAGAGAATGTCTACCTTACAACGCTTCAAAAAAATAAAAGCGTCGTAAAGTAGACGTTTTGTCAATCATGGTCTATCGGGTTAAGGAATCCGTATAGTAACACCTTGTTTAAACGCTAAGTTTTCACTTGCAACGAACTTTTAACATGTCATGCTTGTCCAACATGCTGAAAGCGTCAGGGAAGGAATTGCACTGCTGGCATATCCTTTATTACTCGTAACCTATAACTCTTTCATTGTCCGTCGCTACCCGTGCCGTAACACGCCAAGCAACCGCCGTACCGTTAATGGCCGTACACGCCTAGACTCCTAACAACGCAAACAAGGAAACGTTATACGTTAGGACGCTTAACTTTCTGACATTGGCTTAGCTAACCTGTTCAAGTTTAACGAGTGTTAGGTCATTCCTCGCGTGGATCCACCCCCTATTTACCTAAAAAAGACAATAGAAAACTAGACCTCGTGTATATCTATTTTTTTGAATAAAGATGTACACGAGGCTGGAGGTTGTCCAGTATTCAGTTAAAGAAAGAGCCTATAACACGTGAGCTATAAGCATATTGATAATAAATAGAACAGAGGCTACAGTATAGAATCCGTAAAACCAAACGCAATCAGATCTACTTTCTAAACCGAAGTATTTGTTTATTTTTTGCATCGGTAGTACTCCGCTTCTTTAATCTGCGCCTTTACTTCTTCACAGTAATTACTGCTTAAATTCAGAAAAAGACTTATAGCACTCTTTGGTACATCGCAACCTACATGTATTTCTTGTGTCTTTTTGTTATATCTAACGATGTATAAATTACTCTCCGTTTCGATATATACATGTAAAGCCTGGTATGGATCTGTTAGGAAAGAGTAAGCTGTCTCACTAACTGTTAAAAAACGAATATTCTCACCATAAATACTTCGTACTACATGCTGTTGAAGCTTAGACGTTAATGATTCAAACTGTTTACGCTGTGAATCATTTAATAACGCCGTAAAGGTTTTTGAACATTTCATTGTTAACACCCACCTTCCACCACACAAAAGTATGACTCTTAAAGTAAAACTTTGTTAGTATCAATATATAACTCTAGGAGTCATACGTCAATAGTCTTTCTAAAAAAGTTTTACTTTGATATGTAAATTGTGTAAAATGGGAAGTAATAAATGATCGGAATGAACGGAGGTATTACCATGAGTTCTATGGTATTTACGTTAGGAGACACGATGGAGGAAATCGGTATTACGAAAAATAAGTTAGCTGTAGAATCAAAAGTGCGTCCAGCTACTATTAGTAATCTAGTGAGTGGTGAGGTTGGGCTAATTCGTTTTGATACATTACAGTCAATCCTGGACGCTTTAAACGTAATGGCTGGGGAAAAAGGAATGGATAAAACATATCGCATTGAAGACGTTGTGCAGTACATAAAATAGATTTTAAAGGCGGGGGATTAAAGTGAAAGAAGTGCATAGTGTAAACTCTGCAGGTGCGGAGATCTACAAAGACCCTAATGATCATGACTTATTAGAGATACCAGTAATTAATGAGGAATTTGAAGGTGAAATTTATACTGTTCTAAGCGCGGGTTTTTGCCATAAAGAAGAGTTAGCTGCAGTATCAATGGAGTCAATTGTAACAGTGCCCGTACTAATTCCTCTTGTGACAATTAAGAATGATGATGGTATCATCCAAGCGTACCGTTTACCTGAAGAATTAGCTGATTGGGTACGTATGGTTATAGACGTTTCAACGCAAGGAACAAGTCCTTTTCCTCACGACGTTGCTTTCGGCTTAATAAAAAACAAATATTACGTAGAATTCAAATAAAGACCCAGCCCCTTGAAAGGGCTAGGTCTTTATTATTTCTTCTCCAACGCTTGATGTTGCCAATACTCAGTAGCTGTAGTTGGTACATCCTTGTATACAAAATGTTTAAAATCAATTTTATCAATTGCTTGTCGGTCATATGTTATTTTCATAATAGTTCCTTGTTCTTTATTACCAGACGCATCTGTCAATGGTGCTTCCCAGAACCATACCACTTGAGTAATCTCTTGCTTTTTAGCGAATGCCTCTAGCATTTGTTTTGTATCCATCCACATACCTTTTTTAGACATGTTTTTAGTTATACTTTCTTTCGCTTTTAATTTCAGCAATACAATTTTATCGTTTGGATTCTCTGTACCTAGATTGTCATTTATTTCTACAGCTACGATATTCTTTTTATCTACAGCCTTTTTTACAATCTTATTGATTTCATCGTCTAAACTTTCTTTTTGTTTCTGTTCTTCTTTTTCTTGCTTTATACGTTCTTTTTCAACTTTTTTCTCTGTTTTTAATTGTGATGTCGCTTCTTTGTCCTGCGCACTACATCCAGTGGAAAAAACAACTAAAACAGCTGTAAGTAAACCAATCCATTTTCCCCATTTATTCCCCATTTAACCTCCTCCAATCTTTATGTTACGCCTCTATTTATATAAAAATCATATCATAAAAAACGGACTTATATACCTAGCATAAGATGTTATCTTATCAATTTTGTTATATGTTATTTATCAATATATGCTAAAATAACCATTAAAAGGGGGAATTCAATTTGAATGAAAAAATTCATAACTTAGCAATGTATGATGAGTTTGAATTAGATGGGTATTGGTGGATTCCAGGAAATGAGGATAACAAATTTTCGGGAACTTTAACATATAATACGGATGGTATTACTTTAAAAATACTTGGTGATTTTGCAGACGAACTTAAATTTTATATGACAAACAAATACCATATTCTGCACGGTATTATAGAAGAAAACAAAGTTGTTACCTTATACGATGGGTTTGTAAAAACGATGCATATTGGAAGCGTAATGACAAAAACTCTTATCTTTAATCAACTAATAGTAGGAGCGCATTTTAACACCAAAGACGATACAATGTTTTCCTCTTTATCAGTAAACTATTCTTTATTAGAAAATTGGATTGGAGAGTATCCATTTGAAAGATTCGAAGAGCATGCTGGTGAACAAATTGAAAAAGTAGGAGTTATCTATACTTTCCCGTCATCATTCGAGACATATATACATAAAAAACAAACAAGAATAAAATCAAGTCATACGTTAAAGTCATCTACTACTCTATATAAACATTTCACTTTCAATAACCAAGCGACTTTAGATATAATTCCAGATACCTCGATGGATTTAGAGTGGTACTTAGATATGATCCGAGAACTTCAAGATTTTTTGACACTCATGACTAACAGAGCTATTTATATAAAACAAATTCAGGCAGAAAGTGATTCGGATTCGCCTTATGAGGTAAACAACTTAAAAAACACTGTTTATATTTTTCTTTCACCCGAAAAAAAATTTGAAGAAAAAGATTTTTCACGTCATAATCTACATATTAGTTACAATAAAATTAAGGATAATCTAGGAATTATTCTTAATAAATGGTTTACAGACTCCTCTTATTCTTCAAGAAAAATTTACCTTAGAAATTTATATGATGAACAGATTGACCAAGAAGCGAGGTTTTTAAATTACGCCAAATCAATGGAAAGTTTTCAACGGGATACCAGTGGTGAAAATGGACAATTTTTACCTGATAATATATATGAACCAATTAAGCTTGCAATGTTAAATTCAATACAACAAGGAACTATGGAAAAAGATATTTATAGTAGTCTTAAAAGTAAAATGGTTAATGTATTAGACTATGCTCACCATTTCGGATTTCAAAGACGAATTAGGGATATGTTTAAAGGGCTTGATGAGCGTATCAAAGACGTAATTTTCCCAGGAAATGTAGCTCAAATAAAAAGCTTTGCTAATCACGTAACACTGACCAGAGATTACTACACACATTATGGTAAAAAGCCAGATTACTACTTTAAAGGATGGGAACTTTATTTTGTAAATTCAAAATTGCATATTATTCTTTATTACTATTTCTGTGAAAGGTTAGGTATTGAAAAAGATATAATTTGGCACGCGATTAATAATGATCACACAATTAAGCAACGATTAAAAACGAAAACAGAACCTACAAATTAAAAACAAAATAGCCGTCTTCATCTAGGAGACGGCTATTAACATTAAATATATTCGTAATACCAACGTTTTTCATCTAACCATTCTGTGCATTTAATCACTCGTATTGATACCACCATTTACCGCCTGGTCGGTTATCTAACCATGCCGTAAGTTTATCCAACTCAGAGCCGATTCTTCTTTCTGTACGAATGCTAAACAATCCGTCATTTTTTCCTGAAATGTGAATAGCAGCCCCATACCCTAATTTGTTCAGGAAATTTGCAGTTTCTTGCATTTTATCAAAACCAATGCCACCTGTCGCCACTAGTTTATATCCATATCCATTGTCAGTCACAATAATTCCTCCTCCATTTTGTACTGATTTCCCAGTAATCGCTTCTACAATAGCAATTGCAACTGCATCGAAATTATCCATTAGCTTTTTCATATCCGACGGATTATCGATGAAACAAAGCTCAATAAGAATTGCTTCTGCTTTTGTAGAATTGATATAACCAATGGATTTTCCGTCTTTCGGACCACGATCTTTAATCCCTAATACACCAGCAATCTTTGCGGACACTTTTGCCGCTAGTTCTGGATTGTTGTAATGAAGAACTTCCGTACCTGTCGCATTACTATTTGCCGCATTTAAGTGAATCGATATAGCTTTACCATTCGAACCGATTGCGCGGTTGGTATTACTTGCAGCATTTTGCCAACAAGCAGACTGTGTTCTGCCTACATCATCTGTACAATTATGCATTGTTTCTCCTACTGCGTTCATATATGAAATTACCTTTGCGAGCATTTGACGAGCTACTGCATGCTCTGCATAACCACATCCATATGCCCCTGGTACAATCTCGTTATGTCCTGCTACTCCTACGTATTCCATAATCTATCTTCTCCTTTATTTTAAATTGTGGTTTTCAAGCACATCTTTTTGTTGCATACCTTTGTTGCTTAAATAGTTGTTCTTCCAGGCCATGTATAGTGTGAAAACACCTGTAACTACAGCCACGATGTTGTTTGTCAATTCATCACTAATCGTTTGATAACCGACTAAATTTAACACGCTATTTAACACCGCAATAACTAGGACAACGTAACGAGCGATTGATGCAGTATCGAAATTTTTCACGTTATCACCTCCCTTCATTTGAGAAAATTTAAGATGTTAAATAATAAAAGGACTGCCAATGACAGTCCTGAAATCCACATCGATATATGCGCTTTTTTATTGCTATCGTTCTTTTCTTGCGCAAGCTTTAGGTCCCGTATCTCCCTATCGCGAAACTTAAACATCTCTTCTATTTCGGTACGCTGCATGTAATTTTTTTGATTGTAATCAAGCTTTTCTTCAATCCGAATTACAGTAGCATTCATTGACTGCAGTTGTACTTCTAATTTCGCAATACGCTCGTATTCCTTCTGATCCAACTACCATCACCCCTTTTTTAAGAGCAAAATAAAAAAGACCAGTTTATCACTGCTCCGTTGCTAATAATTGTTGATATCTGATTAACGGATACTTATCCGTCAGTTTGATTTTAGTGCCACAATTATTACACTTATGTTCAAACTGTGGCGTGTTTACCATAAAGTTATTGTTACCTGTAGGCAGCATTTCCCCTTTTTGACAGGTATCACAAATGTATTTGACTCCAATTGGCTTGACTTCGAAATGTTGTTCCATTGTACTCACCCTCTTCCGAAAAATAAAAAGACCAGTTTATCACTGCTCCGTTTTCTCGTTTATTAATTTTTGAACAAGAGCTTCTAAAGATTCGATTTTTTGATTCATAACATTCATTTCTGTATTGTGTTTTTCTTCTACTCTCTTGATTTCTTCATCATGTTTTTCCTCCAAGGCTTTGATTTTTTCATCAAATTTGATTTCTAATTCTTGTACACCTGCTGTAAGAATGGATAATGTAGGATACAACTTAATTCCATCCTTTTCTCTTGTAGTAAATATTTCATCTGTTTCTTCAGCGATTAAGCCATATTGTACCTCTATATCTTCTGTTGTGTATGGCTCTAATCTGTCTTCTGGTCTATTCATCCGCATTTGGTATAACTCATACATATCACGCTTCAAAAAGTATTGTTTAACTTGTAATCCACGTATTTTATCTAAAGCTGAAAATGGCAAGTCATGTACAGAAGTTTTCAATTTAGCAGTTGAGCGGTTGATATGTTGCATTGCATACGAATCTTTTTCTGCCCATAAATTTGTGTCACTTCGTATTCCGCCATGTGCAGTTACCTCCGCAACTTCTATCCCTTTAAATCCGTTACCCATAAGGTTCTTTATTTGCAAAAGTTGATCGTATCCAGATACTGTGGAGGAACGAATTGTATGACTGCCTAAATATATATCGCAATCGCCACCACCGTTTGCAGCTTTAAAACTTGCAACGGTTTTACCATTATTGTTAATTGCAACAAGGGTCTTTCCATCTAAAATGAGGTTTCCTAGGGAAGTGAGCCACATACTAGTTTGAGCTGTAATCCCAACGTTCCCTTGCGCTGTTAATCGAACGCTACTTTCTGCACCATTGGCGTCTACATACCTGTAGTAAACACCATTTCCATCTTTATAGATGCTTCCAAAGTTTCTCCCTGTACCGTCACCTTCGCCAAGAATGATATATGGATTGAAAGTTTTACTTTGACGCTCATCCTCAAAACCAACAACAATCTTCGCTTGGCCTTGATTTACGAATCTCAACACCTGATTTTCCATATGGATATGTTCTTTCATATTGCTTGTTTTAACTGTCGTCCCTTGCAGTAACCCCGCCTTAATCCAAGAAGCTTCTACTTGTCCGACTAAATCAATTTTTTCAGCCTTAACTTTAACACTCTGAGCGGTTTGGTTAATTGTTGATGCTATGTTTCCTGCAGAAACCTTGGATTCGATCTCCTTGGCTTGCAGTTTAAGAGATGCCTCATGCTGTTCGACCATCGCTTTTTCACCGTAACGACCATCACTTTCTTTCGTTGTATAAACCTCAGTAGCTACAGCCCTTAGCTCGATTTGTTCTTTGTTTTGTTTAATAGCTGTTTCTAACTCACGTACTTTTTGGTTATATCCTTCTTTTGAAATCTTATCAGCGAGTTGATTCAGAAGTTCATCGTAGTCAGTTACATCTTTAGGGTTTGGCAAATATTGTGACGGTCTTGATCCAGTCTGCAGCATAGGTTGTGACATCCCTAGTGATCCGTTCTGTTTTACATACCAACGGAATTGTACTATTTTTGTACCTGCAGGTGCTGTACCTGAAACGTATGCCCTAATCCATATATTGTCTGCAAGTGTCGGTGACACGCTGTGCTGCTTAATGTCCGTTCCGTCTGCTTTTTTGAATTTGAGTTCTAATGTCCAGCCTTGATCAATTGATTTTACATTTTTGGTCAAAAAATAAGCGGAAACAACTATCGTCTCCCCTTCATTACAATCAATATCCTGCCAGGATCCATGAGACTTATTAGCTGTTTCACCTGTAATATTTACGTATACTGCTGGTGAACCCTCATATCCCATGCCATCAACGCTGAGTTTTGTCCAGTCAAGAGAACCCCAGTATTTGTGACCCCTACCTTCTCGTAATGAAAAATCAGTATTTCTTAACATGTTCATTATTCCGAGGCCGCCGATTATATCCTCAACTTCTTTAGACGTTACTTTGGACTTGATTTCTTCTGCAGTTTGCGAAATAGTAGATTCAGCCTCTTTAATACGTTTATCCTGCTCGTTGTTAACCTCTGCCAACTGTTTAACACTGGAGCTTAATCCTTCAGCTGTTTGTTCGACATTTGTAATACGTTGATTAAACGTGTCTTGTGTGCTTTCTATGTTTGAAACAGTTGTCGTGATACCATTTACTGTTTCCTCTATTTTCGTTGCCTTCTTAGAAAATTCGTCTGCTGCTTTCTCGACGTTAGAAACCTGTGAACTTACTTCAGAAATAGTACGTGTATTCCCTTCAGCTGTTTGTTTCGCCTCGTTAGCAGTCTGTGAAACCAGTGACAGACCATTTCCTAAATCTATAACGCTCTGTTTCTCTGCTTTGGATTTAATAGCTTCATTTGTTTGCTCAAAGGATGTACTGATTTCTTCAAACTTTTTAATGTTCCCATCTCTATCAGTTTCATAAGTTTTTTTGCCCACAAAGCCTTCGCGAATCTCATCTTTTGTAAAAACGCCAGACTTATCAGCTTTATCTTTTACCTGTTCATTAACCCAATCTTGATCTACCTTTTTATTAATCTCTTCTTGAATTTTAGAAATCTCTTGATTCAGTTCTTCCTGAACTTCTTTTTTTACAGATTCTACATTAGGGACAACAGGATCCCATGAGTTACCGTTCCACTTTTTCAAAACACCAGGTCTTCCGTTACTAATATCGAGCCACAATGTCTTACCTGCTTCGAGACCTGTGGTCGGTTCATTTGCACTTTCAATGATTGTTGTTTGGTAATTCTTTAAATTCTCTTGCACCTTTTCAGCTAGCTTTTTAGCATGTTCAGACTCTTTCACAGCTGTTTCAGATGCTGTTTTTGATTCTTCAGCTAACTTTTCGAGCTGCTCAAGCACATCCTTATTTGCCTTATCTCCTAATACAGTAAGAATTCTGTTATACAACTTACGGAGCTCTTCATTAGGATCGACAATTTCATGATAGTCCCCATATACATATTTATCTTGTTCCGGATCCTTGAACGATTCGTCACCAGCGATTACACGTGCCTCCAGGTATAGCCTTGGTGTGAATCCCGTGTCTTTAATTCTTACAGTGTCGCCCTCGTTAACTAATTCGTGCGCCAAACCAAATACACGTCCAATGGCTTCCGCTTCTACTTCGTAGGAAATAGATGTATTAATACGTTTTTTTAACTCCATTTCCATAAGCGTCTTAAGTCTCTTTGGTGACATGTCCTGGTCTTCAGTCTCCGGAGTATAAAAACCAAACTTATGTTGACCACGCTCATTCCATCGCTGGAATGCGTCAGAATCTGTAATATACGGGTATCCATTGTTGATACTCTCTATCGTGACTAACTTGTCACCTTCACCTTTTACAAAACCAACAAGTGCCGTGCAAATGTTTTGTGAGTTTTCGATACGGCGAACCCCTTTTAGATCTTTCCCTAAAGTAATCTCTTTCCCTGTTACTCGGCCACGCCTTTTAACCATATCCACATAACGGCCGACAATTTGTGATCCAACAACTTCGACGCGATACTGAATTTCTAAACCGAATAGAGAAGCGATATCTTTTAAAAACTTCAGAGGATCAATGAATTCATCGATGGTCATTGTATGAAAGCCCGTATATTCAGTTCTACCGCGTTTCCACTTCATTCCTGCAAGTGCCATATCAACAAACTCATTTACTGTTTTGCTTTCTATACGTTGCGGTTTAATTATTCCGGACTTAGCTATTTGTATCCATTCTCCTGACGCATAAGTGGTTATTGACCTATTATCGGAGTCTTTCGCTGTCTGAGTAATAACATATGGTACGATTCTCCCATCCCTTACTTCTTTCAGCACCAGATTTTGTTGCATAAGTGTTATCGCTTGTCTCGTACCATCAAATGCCGTGAAATCAAGCGTATCTATGTTATTTTTGATTTCCCAGTGACGCTTGTCATCCCAATAGTCTGCAGGCTGTAGTGTAGATACAATCTGTTCCGTTTTAAAATCAACAATATGAAGTATTCCAGTAGGTTTTCTCATCTGAATCGCTCCCTATAGGATATCGTCGCTTTACCGATGTCCGAAGGCATGATATCAATACGATTGTCGCCTCTTACTACTTTAGGAAAATCAGAGAAAATATCTTTAAGATTAATAGCATCTTTTCCGTTCACCGTTACGAGACTTCGTTCCGTGTCTATGACTATCTTGTCACCAACATCGTATATAAATGGCTTTGTATTAGCTTTCACATCATTCACTTTCCAAATTTTCAAATCGTCAATCTGCATAACAGAAACAGGGTCATTTATATCCCAGCGCATTATTGAAATCATAACTTGGGCGATTTTTCTATCTGTCATCGGATTTCTACTTTCATCAATCCACCGCTCAACAAGTGCAGCATCGTCAATCTCTGTGCCGTCTCTAAAACGTGCTACATAAACAGACCACTGATTCCCTCGTCTAGCGACCCGCATTCTCCCGTAAAATTGATTAAGACTATTCGGATGTGCGCCGTTTGTATCGACTAACTTACGCAAGCTGTCTGGCGTTCCTACATTACCAATTTTCATGTGTGCCTTCGTCAATTCGGCATCCCAGTAAAGGTCATTCATGTTAATGCGCGTGACAATATTACTGGCTTCATCTAGTAAGAGCACTTCTACACGTCCCATTTCAACAGTGCTTTGTGATTTTAAACGTACCCATGCTTCCATTTCAAAGTCTTGAAGTGGACCAGATGGTATGTTTTTCTTAGCAATAGCACCATGGAATCCTTTTTCTTGTCCGTAGTCACCACAATAGAGCGCGTATCCATCCCTTACCTTAAAACTCCCTGTTCCTTTCATGTCATCGAATTGCCCCGTAACAGGAGTCCACCCTACAGGGGTAGACATTTCATCCCACACTACCCTTTCACGCTCTTTTACAGTTGTTTCGGCAACGGCCAATGGGTAACCAATTCGGAAATAATTTCTGTCATTCGGATACTTTCCAAACCACACATCTAAAAAAGTGCTTGGTTTCGCTACATCAATTTCAATAAGAGCCGGTGTTTCTACACTACCTTTATTTGTAAAACGTACTGTGATTTCTGTAGACGCATCACGAATGAATGTTTCTCTTTTAACAGCACCTAATTTGTAAGGCGACGGACATATAAACGTGATTGTGGCCTGGTGAATTTTCGACTTCTCCAGCTTTTCTTCTACGTTTTCTTTAATACCGTAATACGTTAATTCCGGCTCATCGGTAAATGAGATTGTTACAGGTTCGTCCGTACTTAACAAATCGTTAAGCTCATCTATACGTTTTCTTAATTCAAAAAAAGAGACTCCTTTGAGAGAGAAGTCAACTTCTATTACTCTCTCAGGAGTCCTTTTACCTAAATAATATGAACCTGGGCGATGAGGTACTGTTAACTTATAAATTTCATCACTCAAAATACCGCGTCCTCTTACATCGTTAACCATGAAGAATCCCTTTTCGTATTTTCTCTCAAAGTACTTTTCTAGATCTATCCCGTTAAAAACCAGCAACTCAACACCCCCTAAAATGCTTGCTTACGTTTCTTGATATCTTCTTGCTCGTTAGAAATATCCTCAACGAATTCAGAGAATTCACGTTTACCAATTTGTACGTTTATAAATGCCGGTTGTTTTTCTTTCACTACAGGATTTGTAAAGTTATTGTTATCCGCATCTACTGCGCCCACTCTCGGTTTCGCCATTTGATAAGCGCCTAACCCTCTAGGCATTCCATAAACGCTTTCTACAGACAGTGCTTCTGGTTTCATCCATTCAGTCATTCTCTCGGTTGTTTTTTGTACAGCGCCTTTCATTGCGTCAATACCATTGATCCAGCCTTTCATCATATTGACACCAATGAAATCCCTGAACCAGCGACTCGGTGAGTGAATCGACAAGAGACCAGAAATTTTATCCTTAATTCCGTTTCCGATTTCCGTAATTTTATTCCAAATCGCGCTTGCCATTGAGCTGATTCCGTTTAAAAGCCCCTGCATCATGTTTTTACCTATGCTAACTAAATCGATACCGCTCAAGAATGATTTCACGTTATTGAATATTGAAGTTACCGTGTTATATACGCTAGAAAGAACACTCGATGTTACGGATTTCACGCTATTCCAAATTGAAGACACAATGCTACCTATTGCGGACATCGTTGACGAAACGACCGAACCTATTCCTGAAAAAATTGAGCTTACTAGCGAAGACACGGCTGATAGAACACTAGAAAAAATCGATTTTACTAGATTTAGCCCAGCAGTCACAACGGAAGAAATTAAGTTTATTGCCAATTGGATTATATTTCCAATTAATGACATCGCACTCGATGTAATTCCTTTCACCGCGTCCCATGCTCCAGACCAGTCGCCCTTCAGAATTGAGGTGAATAATTTTATAATATTTGTGATTATATTAATCGCCGACGTTATTGCACTAACTACTGATGGAAAAATAGACTGCACGATTGATAGAATCAACTGGATCGCTGGAATTAGGACGCCTTGAATTATTGCTGCTGCCCCTTGAAAAAGCGCTGTTGCTATAGGAATTGCCGCTTGAATGATGGAAACTACGACAGGAAATACCGCCTGAACGATTTGGAGAATTAAAGGAATCACAGTCGTTGCAATAATCGAAATGATTTCACCGAACATTTGAAGGATAGAAATCACAATTGGAATTGCCGCCTGAATTATCGAGACTATTATCGGAAAAACAGATTGTACGGCTGATAGAATCATAGGAATCACAGTTGATGCTATAGTTAAAATAATTTCACCGAATGCCTGTATTAAACCCCCTGCAATAGCAAATGTCGCCTGAATTACCTGAAGTACTATCGAAAAGCCTTGCTGAAATGCCTGAACAAACATTGGTAGGTATGTAGCTGCAAATTCTGTAAAAATTTGAGCCACCTGCGTTATAGCTTCAGTAATAATCGGCATAATTTGAATAGTTGTATCAGCGAACATTTTTATTAAATCCAATGCTATCGGCAACACAGCTTGAACAACTTCTCCAAACAGACTCGCTATTGTAGAACCTAGTTCACCAAAGGCAGCACCAAGTTCAGCAAGTGCAGGTCCTAATGTCGCAAGACTTTCCGCTATAACTTGACCGGTTTTTTGGAATTCCGGTGCTAGTGGAGCAAATGCATCAATAAATCCTTGTGCTAGAGACGTCAGAATCGGCATTACTACTGAAGCAACTGAACTAAAAAGTGATTGTATTGTTTGCCAAGCAGACATCAGTGCAGCTTTTGCTTGATCGTTAGTGTTTACAAGTTTAAAAATCGTAGCACCTAGTGAAGTAACAATAGCGATTACCCAGCCTATAGGGCCCGAAATACCTAAAAATGATAGTCCTAAACGAGCGATTAATGGTGTTAACGTTGCAATCGTGTTACCTATTGATGAAAAAGATGATTTAATAAACTCTACAACTGGAGAAAGGGCCGAACTTATTCCAGAAAACTTTGCACTTAAATTTTCAATTGTCGAGCCGAATGCCGAACTTATAGTTTGACCAATTCCATTAAATTTTTCTTTTGTAGAATCAACAAAACTGCCTATCGCTGTTCCCATCTCGGAAAATTTAGCAGGTATCGTTAAAAGATATGCACCAAAAACATCTAGGGCCGATTTCATTGCCTCAATTGCTGATACTGTTACGCTTTTTACTGATTCCCAGGCACTGTTTACCCCGTTTCGGAAAGTCTCATTATGCTTATACAGTTGAACAAGAGCTACGCCTAACAAGGACAGTGCAACTATGACCACACCAATAGGACCTGTAAGTGCAGTGAAAATTGTTACTGCGATACTTATACTTTCAGCCAGAGTGCCGATAAACGATATTAGGCTACCAATCCCCATAATTAATTTACCGAATACAATTAAGGTAGCTCCTATAGCATTTATCATTATTCCGATAACTGTAGCTGTTACTAAAAATGCTGTAGTTACAGCTGCTATTGTCGCTATTGTCGTCTGCATTTGTGGTGATAGTTTCGTAAAAGCATTCGCTAAGTTTTCAACTATTCCAGCTACCACCATAATTGCTGGTGCCAAAGCATCCGTAAATGCACGAGCAGCAACGTCTAGTGTTGCCTCCATTTTTGTCATTGCTCCAGCCCATCCGTTAAGCATTGCGTCAGCTGCTTTTTTCGATGCACCATCTGATTTCACAAGTGATTGTGTTAAGGCATCAAGTTTTTCAGGACCCGCCGCAACAAGCGCCATCATACCGCTGACTGCTTCAGTTCCAAAAATAGCTGCTAAAGATGCGGCTTTTTGAGCATCTGTATAACCGTCCATTCCTTTAGAAAGCTCACCAATAATTTGACTGAGCGGTTTCATTTTACCGTTTTGATCTGTAATTGATACGCCTAGCTTGTCTAGTTCCATACGAGCCTGTTTTGGTGGCTTAACCAAACGTAACATTGACGCACGTAATGCCGTACCAGCAGTCTCCCCTTTAATACCGGCGTTTGACATAATACCAACCGATGCTGCAAGTTCTTCCATCGATATTCCTAGCTGAGCTGCTGGGCCTGCTGCGTATTTAAACGCATATTGCATGTCACCAACACCTGCAGCGGTCGCATTCGCCGCTGTTGCAAGTACGTCGGCAACGTGGGTACTTTGACTTGCTTCCATACCAAAGGCGTTGAGCGCTGAAGTAATTGTATCAGCAACCATAGTTAGGTCTTCACCTGAAGCTGCCGCCGCACTTAACACACCAGGTAACGCATCGGTTGCCTGTGCTGCATCAAACCCCTTTGCTCCCATTTCAGCAAATGCCGCGGCAACTTGCCCTGTTGAATACACACTATCTTTTGCCATATCAAGAATCGCCGTTTTTACTTGACCATAACTACCTTGAGTAAGAACAGCAGCTCTACGTGTTTGCGATTCAAACTCGCGAGAATTCTTAATCATGTTACCGAGCGCAAACGCGGAAGCTGCGGCTGCTGGTCCAAAAGCATTCTGCATAGTTTGACCTGCTTGTTGTACCCTTCTACCCATCTCTATTGCATTGTTACCTACTTCTTGAAACCGTCTCTGCCATCCTGAATAATCCGGAGGTGGAGGTGGCGGTGGAGGCGGTGGTGGTTGACTAATATGTCTAAAGAAGTCGTCCCACGCTCTAGTGGCCTCTTTTAATCCTCGTGTTAGGTTGGATATTTCAGCAATTACCTGCGTTTCTACTTTATTTTGACTCATTCACCCCACCTACCCTTCCTCTTGATTTCGTATTGCTGCCTCTAATTGATCAAAGAACGACTCGTTTCTTTGAATTTTTTCAACAACTTCTTTCTGCTCTTTAGCCTTCTTCTCAATTTCATGAAAACTTTCAGGACGTGTATAAATGTCATCCAGTGACTTAATTTTGTCGCTTTGCGCATTTCGATTAAACAAAGCTTGTACACTGGCAAACTCGTATTTATCCAGTAATTGTTCTTTATATCCGTTCAGCATAATGTGGTATTCTTTCAAACTAATGCGCCACGATTGCAAGGTGGGCATATTAAAAAAGCGAAAACACTCACCTTGCAATTCTTCAATGTTTATCCGTACAGTGTCTCGAACGACTTCTGTTGTTCCGCTGTCATCGTCGCTAGAAGCTTCTTCACTGTCTTCTGGAAGAAAAAACTGTTTAATACAACTGCCTTGTTGTATTTTAGAATCTCATCAAGATCCAACTTTTCTTCATTGAACAGCCCCTCAACCTCTTTCTGTACAGTGTCATACGTAAAACCTTTACCTGTATGAATCAGTGCGTAATAAATAACATCAATAAAATTCGTAAGACCGCCCTGCATAGCGTGCGAAACAAACTGGAATGGTCCACCGTTTTCATCAATTAATTTGATAGCCTGTAAACAAAATTTCAGCTCGTGTTCTTCCCCATTAATTACGAAACGCGTATATGATTTTTCAGCCATTTATAATTACCCCCAATTGTTTTTGTGTACAAAATAAAAAAGCGAGCCTATTAGCCCGCTTATTTTCCACCTGTCTGTCCACTACCCGGATCCGCTACATCACCAGAAGGAGCTCCATCCGGTACCGTAGTAATTGTTCCCTTAGATACGTTACCATTCAACTTCAGCCCAATTGAGTACTTAGAAAACTCTTCATTTTCATGTGAAAGTTCCAAACTATTCATCATATATGTTCCAGATTTCATTCTGAATTTACCATCTTTGCTACGCAAGTTTACTTCATGAATTCTAACTAAAACTTTATTCAGAATTGCCTCTTCAACGTACTCAAGACCCTCATCACCTTCAGTACAAATGCCTTCAATACTTGTTGATTGTGTTACGTCTCCGTAGTCAGAACCGCTTTTATCTTTCGTTTTTAATTCAATTTCACTTGCCTCAATCGAACGTGAACCAGATGTTTGGTTATAAAACCGTACCATTTTATTTTTCCCATCAACTTGTGGGATATCGACTAGATAAAGTGTCTCGGCCCCTTTAAACTCAGGAGCATTCTCTTTTTTTAATTCGGTCATCTGTATTCCTCCTCTTAATTTTGAATCGTTACTGTTATAAAGCTCAAATGTTTCGCTGTACTATGCGACACATCTTCTTGAGATAAGGGTTGAAAGTTTTTAACTTTTACAGATAAAAAACCGATTAGAACAGGATTCTTTTCGCTCGTGTCATACAAGGCGATTGAACCCTTTTCTAATCGGTTAATAATTTTGTCCTGTAAATCATTGCGCTTACGAACCTCATCAGTGTATACACCAATTTGAATCAGATGATTCTTTGAAAAATTATCCTTTGAATACCTGGAGATTGTACCAGATAGATCCTCAATCGTAAGAAACGGCTTTTCTTTTCCAGATATGGATACACCGTCATAAATCCACGTAGTAGGTGCGAAAACGTCCAGTGCTTTTTTTAGAGAGTACATAACGTCATTCAGCATCTCTAATTCCCTCGCGACACACGTTGAACAGTTTTATTAATATCCTCAACAAACGGCTGCTCTCCTTCAAATGCCGTTTTACGCATAAAACCTTTTTTACTTTTATGCGTATATTCCTGTACAGCTGCATAAATAAGAGGAGATCCATATGTTCCGATAATCCTTTCACCTAAAACCATCTTCACACTTGCTGGGATACTTCCAGCTAGATTACCTGATAATACCGGTGCACGATCAGAAGCTTGGTTAGCCTGTAAACGCGTGTGCTTTTCTACCGTTTGCTCGATTGGTTTTTTATACCTCTCAGGATTGTGCGCTCTTAACACATTGGCTTTTCCTTTAATAACAACTCTAATACCCATCAAATCACCCTCTTTACAATTACCTCACGACGGTTCACGCCACCTAGTCCACGCTCATCGATAAGGTCAATCACATAATAAATACCTTTTCTTTCAATCTTTTCCACGTTCTCCAGGTCCACTTCAAGGTGAAATGTAACAAGTGCTTCTCCTTTTTGGATATCAAGACCAGCGAATTTTGTTTTTTCGACCGATGTGAACTTTTTCCACACAACTTGAACCGTTTTTATTACCGGTTCACCTGGTATTTCTTCACCGGTGATAGGGTCCGTTTCGCTTTCACCCTTACAATATAAAATCACCGGTTCCTGACGACCCTGCTCAATCATTTCCCGATTTCCGCGGATTTCTTTAATATCTTCATCGGTTAACATTTGTTACACCTCCTCACTGATTAGATACTTTAAACGCGATGAACATTGGGGATGTGGGCTTATTAATTGATTCATGAGACCTTCTGGAATGTTTTTCGGATACTTCCCAGGTCCTAAACCATACGTATCACGTCTTGCTAACTTGTAACACTTATGGCTAGAGTGATTCCGATGTCGATGTCCGTTATCTACAATCTCATAACCAACCACAATTTCACTTTCTAGCCCATTTTGTATAGTAGCTGAACGATGCGTATTAGTACTTTCAGAAATGGCTACCCGCTCAATCTTCCATTCCTCGTTATCATGTACTTCTTTAATTTTTTGAGAAATCATTGTAATACTTTCGCCCTTTAAAACTGCCGGACGTATTACACTACTCAATCGATCCCTCATATCTCCTGATAAATTCCATACACGATCAGATAGAATTAAACCGTCTTCTCCAGGTCTTTTTATCGCACTTTGGATAATTCGTTTATTTAAAGAGTCCACGGATTTTACATCCAATCCTGCTCCTGTTAACTTTGCCGTGGTCCATTTCGACGTGTTTTCAATCAATGTGTGGAATGATTGTTCCGCTTGTTTACGAAATTCTCTTTCGTAAAAATCAAGATCTCGTAATAAAGCGTTCAGTCTTCCACGCCTAATGACACCACCTTTTTGATAGTCATTAAGCAAATCGATTAAAAACAAACGTATTAAGATAATGGCCTTAACGGCATCGGATACCTGCTTTTCATGTTCTTCTTTAAATTCTTCAGAAATTTTTTCAAGCGCGGTATCAAACTCTTTTTGGGAATCATTCACGTTATCATCTCCCATCTGCTCGTTTTGCAAATGTTTGATGAGTACCTTTCCCACGTCTATATTTTCGATACTTTTTCCTGTTATCGAGAGCTAACTTTTGATAATTTGCGAAAATCATAGACTTATCAACCGCTTCCTCACCATCCGTGTACTTGAAGAAACGAGCCGCATTAGCTGCGATTGCCTCATAAGCAAAAGAAAGTGCAAGATAAAACACAGCATTTGGGTTTTCTTCTTCTGTTAACTCTGACTCAGTTTCTGCTTCGGCTAGCCAACCGTCAATGTCATCCGTAGTAACGCCTGGAACTTTGGATAAACGCGATTTTAAGCGTTCTGACACTTTCACGTGGCCTCACCTCCGTTTTGTGGTTTATATTTTTTGGGTACTAACTCATAATCCCTGCAGCTTTTAATTTTGCTAGTAATCCATTAAAATCCGCTACAAGGCCCGCTACATCTGTCGCGGTACTATTCGGTTGAACAGCAACTTTACTGGCAGTTAATTTTGTATTAAGTGTACTTTGAAGATCTGTTACATTTGCAACTGTGTGCGTATGTGCCGAAGGAGGAAATGTACCTGGCTTACCGTTAATGTCTGTCCAGGACACGCTAATATTACCGCCACCAGCTTCTTGCAAAGCTTTTATAATATCACCAAGTTTAATGTCGTTTGCCACCGGCATAGATATATTTAAACGTTGTGCTTGTTTTTCTGAAATGGCCATACAAAACACTCCTTTCAAAAAATAAGAAGGTAGCCTACAAGCTACCTTCTTAAGCCATTGTCTTAGAAATTCCGCTAAGAACAGCCACAGATTCTTTTGCATTCTTGATTTCAAATCCGAATTCCCCACGAATTACACGAGCAAAGTAATCCGCGCCAGATGGTGTTGCATCTTGATCGTAAATTGGTGTTAAATAACGAGCTTTAATGTTATTTGTATCCAATAACAGCGCACGATCTTTCGGCATATTTTGATCAACAACAACGCTAGAAATAGCTCCACCTGGTAAGTCAGAAACAAACGATAAAATTTGATGTCCAGCTGCAGTATCCTGGCGAGTTGTTCGGATAGTATCGCCACCTAACTTTGTAATTTGGCGTGCAACGTTTGGACCACATAAAATCGTATTCGCAGAACCGCCTCGAGTAAATACCTGCTCTACAGCGTCATTTAAAGGTTTAGCTGCAATTTCTTTACCTTGGAAGTCTTGTACATGGGATTTTTGCTCACCAGCAAATGCGAACAACCCACCTGTAGTACGAGGTTGTGTTGGTGAACCCTTATGTCTACGACCATAAATTAAAGAATTATTAGCTTCACGAACCATTTCTTGCAAGCGCAAGTTTACTTGGTAATCTAGTTCGTTAGATACACCATAAGTATTCACTTGTTGCTGTGTGCGAGATACAGACGCGTATCTTGAAAAGATTTGTGAAAAGTTATGCGATACTAAACGGTCGTTAATCTCATTCTTACGAAAAGCATCTTCACCCTCTGGTCGTGGTCTAGCGATTACTTTCAATTCACCGTTAGCTTCAACTGCTTCAGCGGTTGTATTATCATACCCACGTTGTACAGTGATTTTATCAGCCGCTTCATCGACACTTACAACACGTAATACTTCAAAGCCGTTCTGCACAAGTGCGTTTTCCGTAAATTTCCGTGCTTCTCCTTTTTCTAATACTAATTCTGTAGCATCAGCTTTAGCTGCCGTTTTAACGATACCCGTGTCAGAATTAAGATAATCATTTTGCCATTCAAATTTCGTTTGAGTAAGTGCATCACCTGTACCGATCAAACCAAAAAGAACCGGTGCTTTCGTTAAAATCAAATCAACATTTGCTTGCATTTGTCTTACCTGTTGTTGAAAGTCGTAAGTAGTTGGTACTGTCATATTTGTAGCCCCCCATTATTTTTTAAAATTAAAAAACCACTGACTTTTAGCCAACGATTCGTTTATTTTTTAGATTTCAAATCTAATAGTTTGTTATATATCCGCGTTACTTCACCCACAAATTTAGAATCTTTCAAAGCTTTTGCTTTCGCTTCTTCCAGCTCTTTTTCTAGAGCAAGAATTTCGTTCGCTTTCGGATTTGTTCCTGGATTCGCTCCACCGGCTGCATCTGCTCCCACAACCTTCTTAAACATCCAAGGTTTGCTCTCTTTTAACGCTTTTACAGCATCTTCAACGCCTTGGTAATTACCATCCTCACCAAACTGAATTGACGACTTGTCTAAAAGTGCTAATACGTCTGCTGGATCATTCGCATCTAAAGCACGTGCAACACTCTTAATTTCAGTGTTCAAAATACGAACATTTGCTTGTTCTAATGCTTTTTGTGCTGCTTCAGAAGCATCTACCGCTTTTTTATCTGCTTCAGCTTTTTCAGCTTGCAAACGTTCGATTTCTGTCATTTCTTGTTTTTTGCGTTCTTCTTCAGCTTTTTCAAACTCAGCTAATTTTGCTTTAACGTTGTCGTAATCACCGTATTTTTCTTCAGACTTTTTACGTTCACGTTCAAGACGCTTTGTAACGATTTCGTCCAGCTGCTCTTGCGTAAATGTTTTAGGCGGATTTGGATCACCTGGATCATTCGGGTTGTTATTCGGATCATCGTCATCCGAATTACCACCATCAGCAAAAAACTGAATGTCTAATCGAAGTGGGAACTTAGGTGTTTTTTGTACTTGTTCTACAAAATGTTTAAATGCTGTTGCCTGTTTTACGTATTCCATTTGCAAATCCTCCATTTTGAGCCTGTCGGCTATAATTTCCGAAAGTTTATAGCGCCATTTCGTAAGGCAAGTTTTACTTTTCGTTGTACGGATCTTGTGCCTGTCTTTTCAGTACCCGTTCTTGCATAATTTCCATGAATTTTTGTTCTGCATTTTCTTTACCGCTTCTTGTGATTGCTCCTTTGATTGACTCAATTTCGTTAGAAATCTCATCGCCAAGTTGCTCAATAAGCGCTTTTTGATCTTGCGGCAATGGTAAACCGAAAATAATCTTGCTAGCATAATAGTTATCTACTTTTGCTAGCAAATCTTTATCGTATTTAAATCTTGGGTCTTCTTGTCTTGCTTTCATATAACGCAAAATATACTCATTTAAGGTTTGAAGACGTGACTGCCATATTACCCAGGAGCGTTGTGTTTTCGAAATGATATTACTAAATAAAAGTTGTACGGCCATATCATTAATACCGCCCGTATTCATATCAGCTGTATTCACCATAGGCACTTCCACTTTTTCATGTAGTCGCTTTTGCAATCTGTCAAGATAAGCCTCAATCGTTTCTTTGAATCGAAAACCACTTTCAAGCTTTTTGGCGCTAGGTTCACCACTATCCTCTGTACCCTCACCTAAATCCCATTTCGCTCCTGGAGCAACTTGAAGTGGGTTTTTAGGATCCTCGTCCACATTCGTCAATAAAGTAATAGCAAACATCTCAAAACGTAGCGCGTCCGAGTAATCAGACATTTTTTTATCGATTTCATCAGATAACTTGATCGTTTTTTCAAGTTCACTATAGCCTGTAGTACGCTTGCTTAATTTTTCAGTAGGAACAGGCACTACTGGAATAAAATCAAGATCCATCGACGAACGCTCTACACGAGTTTCCTGTTTCTCCAAGTCGCCATTATACACAGCTTCTTCAATTTCACAGTCATATTTACCAACGTCTTCATGCCACACAAGGTAATACGATAATTTCCACATTCTCGTTTGTTCCTCATCCAACCACGCCATAAAATGAACCTCTTCCAGCTGATCTACGTCCCATTCGCTGTATTTCGCAATCACTTCCGTCGATGGATGCCAAATAATCTTAAATTCTCCTCGACGCTTATCGTAGTGAATACGCGCATACACACCTGTTTTCGATATCGCCCTATCCTTAGCTGCAGCTAATAACTTCTCATGCATTCTGTTATCATCCCAAACCCATGTTAAAAGTCGCTCTTTCGCTTTCGCTCTACTATTTTCCGCTTGTTGTTCTTCACTAGGTTCATATCCTGTTTGAATCATAAGCGCTGGATCATCTATTACGTCAGGTGGCACTGTCACTTTTGGCTCCTTTTCAAACTGCCACGCCGCAATCATATTAACGATTTTTTGAGGATAATCGAGCTGTATTTTCGTAGGCTCATAGTCAAGATTTCCAGGTTTTTTATAGTCAGACCAAACATTTAAGTCACCTTCATAACGCTCGTATAACCTAACTTCATCCATAATTCGTGTCCATTCGGAACCACCTAGAGCCGTTCTCATCGGTACTACAATTTCTACTGGATTTATCAAATTACGATCACCTTGCACTCTCATCCAGGCCCCTCCTTTCTCAATATCTTGAATTACCTTTGTTCCCTGCTTTACGTCTTGCACGTTTATAGGCAATAGAAAAAGCCATTTGAACCGCATCCGGACCATCATCGTGTGGATGCATCGGATACATTTCAAATTGCTCCAATAATTCGCGTAAATGCTTCATAAAACGTAATTTACCACTTTGAATCTCTGGTAAAAGAGACTCAATACGTAACGCTTTCCGTGTACGCTGTTTAATTTGCTTTAAACGTGTCATTGATGGGTAACCTTTTTTCCGCAATGCTTCAGAAAGCTTGTCCGCAAACCATTCTTGAGCTTGCTGTGCCTCTACCGCAAGTGCTTCGTATTGGTATTCCATGGTATATTCCACTGCCTTTTCTAGTAGAATATCCGGGTGAACCCGCTCCATAAAGATATCAACTACATAGCACGTGCCTGTTTCAACGTTTTTCGCTAACGTAACCACAACACTAAAGTCACCCTTTTCTTTACCCATTGCAAAATCAATACCGCCGTAGTATTGTAGTTGCTTGTTTTTTAATTCCTCTAAAGTACAGTATGTGAAATCTTTCGGTTTAAATATCTGCCGTTCCTCGTCAGTTGGGTTACATAAATACTCCTGGTTAAACGCCTTTGTGCCATCATCTTCTCGAATTTCCATCAAGTCGATGTATGGAAAATGATCTGGCCACAACGTTTTTGTACCGCGAAGCATTTCCTCTTTGTTCTGCTCATAAAACTCACGAGCTTTTTCAGAAGCGTCCGGATTATCCACTTGACGGATCTCGCGCCATTCTTGCCATAAATCTTCACGCTCTGACCATTTCAGAATTGCCGGGAATGATCTTGATACGAAATCACGACGGTTTTTAATAACATGATGCAATAAACTATCGTAACAAACGATGGTACCCATATAAATACAAGCACCTTCTTGACGACTCAAACCTGGAAGCAATTCTTCCTTGAACCAGCGTTTGTTTTTCGCAATCAAGTCAACCGTCGCGGTATTTTCTTTACTCTCCAAGTCATCCAAAATATAGAGCTGTACACGTTTTGAACCGTGTCGTAAACCACGTACCTGTGTCCCTATACCTTTCGCTTCGACTTTCGTGTTTGTTAAAGTCACGAATTCTTTATCGTTATCTACTTCATTTCGGCTTTTTTGCTCATGCAATAGAATACCGAAATCCTCACGTAGTTTTTCGTTGTACTTTAACTGATCACGTGCCCAAGATATAAAGTCCCCGGCTACATCGGATGTCTCTGAGATCAAAACAATGTATTGCTTTAATCGATACACGACTTGATGACACAAATAACCGTTACTCAGGTAAGCAGTTTTCGCGTGGCCACGACCTACACTCCAGGCCACTTTTTTCTTTTTCTCCTTACCTGTTGTGATGTCATCTAATAGCCCACATAACGTTTGGTGAAACTCTGCGGCATCATCCATTGCTACTCCAGCCGGAATTAAGTTATCAGGATTCCCAGGATTTCCTTCTTCCGAGAAATACTCATACATGAAGTACAGCATGTCATGTTCTGCCCTGTGTACCCTTTTTAACTTTTCTAGCTCATCGATGTCAGCAAGTAGTGTATCCAAGTAATATTCTGTAGCCTCACCAGTTTCGTACAACTCCTGTAATTTCTTCGCTCTTTCTGCTACAAGATTGATACGCTCCTGACGTTCTTGACGGGCTAACCATTTACCGTCTATATATGCCATGTAGCCCGTCCTCCTTTTACTCGCCTGTCAATTTTTTTAATTTCTCAAGTTGTTCTTCGATCTCAGCATTTGTACGGTTCGCATTTCCTAAATCTCCTTCGATTACTTTCTTATCCGTAAGTAAACCGAATCGCTGCATATACAACTGCATTGCTTTTACACTCGGTTGTGGTCCTAAAATTAACTGCATTAGTTTGCTGTACACCTGTTCACGCTTCTCTGCAAGGAAACTGTCAGCTACTTCACTCTTAAATGCAATAAAGTCCTGATTCTTAGTTCGCCATTCCCAAAGCGTCGTTCGATTTATGCCGAGCTCGTTCGCCATTTCATCTTGCGTCCTTTTTTCCTCGTTGTTTGATTCCATCAACTCGTTTTCCACAAGCAAGTACGCTGCTTGAATCTGTTTTGCTGTGAGTTTTTGTTTTAGCTCGTCCAACTTAGCCATTAGTTCGTTCCCCTTTCTTTGTGAAATAGAAAAAGGCAACCGATTTAGTATCGATTACCTCGTAATTCGTATATTTTATTGAGCCCCCCGAGTTTAAAAATTCCGGCGGTACGTTTCGGAGCCCAGCCAGCCCTAAATTAGAATTGACCTCCCCCCGGGGGGTGAAAATTTTGTTTGGTGAAAAGAAAAAAGCCGAAATCATTGTTCCGACTCTTTTTTCTTTTTTGCTCGTATTAATGTACTTTTACTTATTCCTGTTATTTCCTCGACTTGTGTATATGAATGCTTATCTAATAAGCCTAGTGCGTGTTCAATTTGTTTCTTGTTATACTTCTTTGGTCTACCTTCTCTGAAGTCTTCACGTTGTTTGGCAATAGCCTTACCTTCTTGTGTTCGTTCAACAATCATGTCGCGTTCAAACTCTGCGAACGCACTCATGACATTAAAGACCAGTCTCCCTGTTGGTGTATCCTCTACCAGCCCCATGTTAAGCACATGAACCTTCACACCTTTTTCAAACAGTTCTCTTACAGTCTGTATTGCATCGACTGTCGAACGAGCAAAACGATCCAGCTTAGTAACTACCAGCGTGTCACCTAACTCCAGTATCGAAAGCAGTTCCTTAAACTTAGGACGATCAGCCTTTGTGCCAGTGAACTTCTCTGAATAAATAACATTACAATCTTCCTTCTCCAGCGTTTGAATCTGCGCATCTAAGTCCTGGTGAATTGTACTTACCCTTGCATATCCGTATTTCATTCATATCAGCTCCCTTTCGGGTCAACTAATGACACCAAGTTATGACACCGTTTGATACCTTGATACTATCACATCAAATAATCAGTGTCAAAACCTTTAAGTTATGATACCGATATGAATGGCCGTGACCCCCTGAGTTTCAAAGAGCCTTCTCTCTCAGTAGAGACCGACTGATAAAATAACCCTATGGATTGCAATTCTCTGTTGCCTACAGTTTAGTAACAACTACAGTAGTTACCTCAGTTCCTACCTACTATATGCGCTACAGATAGCTCAATCCAACGGGCATAAAAATAGCCAGGATACCTTGACTCTAGGCTTCCTGGCTACACACATTCGTGTATGGAGGATGTGGACATAAGTTCACCATCCTAGCATAAATTGTACCTACTACGGGCATCTCTTGTCAAGCCCCGTACAACTTTTTTATTAGCTTCTTCATACCGACCATATCACCATTAATACTCATGTGTAATAAATCTAAAGCTTGTCTACAGCGTGTATAATACACATGCTCTGTAATGTTCATTGTTCGTAATGTGTTCCTTCTAGGAATCTTAGCAATATACCTAGCCACCACAATATAACGCATCTTACTTGGTAGTTGCTTGATAGCCTGGTCTAACACAATCTTATTCAAACGCCCGTCACTCTTTCCGTCCAGTGTGATCGGACCTGTAAAACTTGGAGGCGTATCAGGGAATCGGTCACCAACTGCCAGCGCCTCGTAATTCTCCAGCCATAACTTAATTGTCTTCTTCGAAACATAGCTCTCAATTCTGGTCACTGTAAAACCTCCTGACTCAGAAAATCAAAACCCCGTAAACCATTAATAGTATTACATACTATATAACTATTAATAAATAATACTATATATATAATAT